>CAXDSX010000005.1:0-28396 GCA_963992075.1 uncultured Pseudomonadales bacterium
TTTTCAAGCAGAAGACGGCATACGAGATCAGCCTCGGTCTCGTGGGCTCGGAGATGTGTATAAGAGACAGTTGCTTGACCGATTTTGCATTCGTCATCCATTGCCAAAATCCACGCTGCGATCAAATTGTAGCCTTCGACGTGGACTAAACTGCGGCCGATTTCCGGCATCATCACCGCGGGATTCTTTGAACCAAGTCGTACCATCACATTAGAAATGCCGGGACGACCCGGTTCAATATCGAAAGGGTGTGGAGCGCCGGGTCCGGCTGCAACGGCGGGTTTGCAGATACCGAGACTAATCGGATCGGTATTGGCGTATTCAAGGTCCAGCCCCGATGTGTCGGCCGCGCCGTCTGCGTTGTGGCAGTGTGCACACGATACGTCGAGGTATGCCCTGGCCCGCTCCTCGACCCTGATAGCGTTGTTTTGCCATGCGGGCATAGAACCGAACTGCGCCGGCTTAGCGCCTAATGGTCGGATCTCACCCGTGGTGTGGTTCCACGCGTGACAGCTCGCACATTGGTTCTGGTCGGGAACGAAATAGACGAACGTTTCATTGTCCAGGGTGAGCGGTAGGGAACTTCCTGTGGGAGCTAACCTTGCTTTTGTTTGGGCTTCATTCCAGAGATAAGGCAGAGCAACCCAGCCGGAGGCTTCTTTGTACAGAACGCGCGTTTCAAGCAAGCGGTGGTCGTTCAGTGTGACCGAAGTATGGGTCGAGTGATTACTGTAACGGGTGAGTTCACTATCGACCTCGGGGTAGTAGAACGTTTTCGTGAAGATGCTGCCAACCGGGTATTCGTACCAGTCGCCCTTAACCTCAATTTTTCCGGGGACGTGGCGCGTGCGCAGTTTCAACGCGTAATCAGAAAAAAGAGGCGAGTTAATTGTGAATGGTTCGGCGTCTTGTCCTACCACGAGCACTCCGTCCTCAATCCACAGTTGGTTCCAATCAGACAGAGCTTGCGGGTATTCGTCTCGGGTACAAGCGCCTAACGCAGCCATCAACAAAATCGCGACGAAGATGAAAAAGCGATCGTGACTCGTCCAAAAAAACCATCCGCTACCTGTCATGGACATTGCGGCTTGACCCCTGAGATCCCATGCAGCGCGTCTGCAGAACCGACGTTAGGTGAAGACAATGCTCACACTTCTAGAAACGAACCAAAACGAAGCGATCGCACCTATTCCATAGACTGGAGCCTGCCAAACAATTTGTGGTGTTGGACTGAACCAATGCCTAGTGGCCCGCGTAATGAGTAAAGCGCAGGCGACCACTGCCAGTTGACCAAGTTCCACGCCAAGATTGAAAAGCAGTAGCGCGAAAAGGAGGTTCTCGCGTGGGAGCCCGATATCGTTAAGAGCCCCGGCAAAACCGAAGCCGTGGAGTAGGCCAAAAATGAACGCAATCACCCAGGTGCGCCGTACCAACAGGGAATCAGTGGTCCCGCGGAGCTTTTCGACCGCCAAGAATAGAATGGAGAGGGCGATAATTGCCTCGATCGGAGCCTGGGGAATGCGAACGAGTCCGACTGCCGAGATGCCGAGCGTCAGACTATGGGCTACGGTAAAAGCGGTGATTGTCTTAACTAGTGGGCCAATTCGGTCCAGGAAAAACATCAGACCGATTACAAAGAGCACGTGATCGATGCCGAACAAGAGATGTTCAACACCGAGCCGAAGGTAGCTCGTCAACGGTGCAGATTGGTCGGTGATGAGCGCTGCGCTTGGTGACTCTGGTCGGAGCAGAATTGTCGTGGTGCCGTTGCCAAGTTGCGCTCGAACCAGAACGTCGGTGAGAGTTTTGGTTAGACCGGAGACTTCCACCGGTCGGCCTTCTAGCGACGACGCGCAGCGAAGTTCAATACGTTCGATGAGGGCTTCGGAGCCCAACGCTTCGATCCGCGAAGAGGATCGGACGCAGTCACGAGGGAATTCGGGTTGTAGCGATAAAGGCCGCCCATTAAGCAACGGTTGTTTCCAGATGACCGAGTACTCGTTGTCGTCATGGGCGTTTATTTCGAGGTACGCGGGCCTCACTTCGTGTGCCAGAGACGATCCCGCACAGACGCAAAACACAATAAAGACAAAGCGGTTCATCGGTCGACTCGAATGCGGTAATTTTCGCGCATCACTTTCAGCTCGGTGGCGTTTGCCTCGGTACGGCGATCAAGGTTGAAGTCGTTTCGAACTTTCTCGGCTACCTCGTCGAAAGTCGATTCGCGTGCCGGGTAGCGCTGCGTGAGTCTCACCAGATGCTGGCCGTAGCCAGATATGATGGGTCCCTGCCAAGTTCCGACCGACAGCGATGACAGTGACGTCATAAAGCGCGACCCAAAATCCCGACGGATTTCTGTGGGCGTCGCCTGGGTATAGGTTCGCCTTAACATGAAGCTATCGCCGAGTTCGCGCCAGTTTTTGTCGTCAATCGACATAAGGACATCCGACGCATCTTTAGCGGCGTTGTTTCGACGTTCCGGACTAAAAAATACGTGCGAAAAATTTAATCGCTCGGCGATTTGATAACGCTCCTGATGACGATCGAAATAACCACGCAGTGCCTGATCACTCGGAGGTTCAAGTAATGCCCGATCTTCCATGACGAACTGCAGTTTTTGCGCAAGGCGTCGGCGAATGATGACGTCTTCGTGTTC
Organism: uncultured Pseudomonadales bacterium; assembly: GCA_963992075.1. Classification (GTDB taxonomy): domain Bacteria; phylum Pseudomonadota; class Gammaproteobacteria; order Pseudomonadales; family Azotimanducaceae; genus UBA11889. Next base: position 2,657 of record CAXDSX010000005.1, read on the forward strand.
GAGTCCGAGCTTTCGAGCCTCGCGGACGTACATTTCTTCGCGTACATGAGCGTCAATTAGGCCGTCAAGTTCCGCAGAACTCGGTTCAGCGCCCATTTGCGAAAGCCATTGGTCATTTAATCGCTGAATATCATTCTTGCTGACATCGATATTCCGGTCGGTTGATTCTTCTTGACGCGCTGCATCGATGGCGAACAGAAGGACGCCGACAACGATAAATACAAACAGTGGGTCGCGGATGAAGCGCATGGTGTTTTGCTACTCCTAATGCATCTCGAAGCCGCCGGCTACATTGAGCGAGACCCCGGTTACGTTCGGCGCGGTCGCGAGGTAGACGGCGGCTTGACCCATGTCATCGGCAGTTTGCGGCCTACCCAAAGGCATCATGTCGGCCATGCGATCGTCGAAGGCCGCTGCACTTTGATTCGCCATCAGGTGATCCAGCCACATCGCAGTTCCCACCACGCCCGGACAAATGGCGTTGACGCGAATGCCCAATGGAGCAAACTCTTGGGCCATTGATTGGGTTAATCCTACGGCCGCAAATTTCGATGCACAATACGCGGCGAGGTTTGCCGAGCCTCGCTTGCCAGCGATAGACGCTGTGCTCACGATTGCCGCGTTGGTGGATGCTTTCAGAGCGGGTAACGCCGTTTTCGACATCAGGAAAATCCCCTTTACGTTGACTGCGAAAATCCGGTCCCAAGTCGCCTCTGCGAAGCTCTCGATTGGACCGCTATCGACAATGCCTGCGTTGTTAACGAGGACGTCGATTTGTCCGAAAGCGTCCAAAGTCTTGTCAATAGCTCGTTGACACGACGTCTCTTGGGTGACGTCGACCTCAACGCTTTCAACCTCGCCGAGTATCGAAAGGTCGTCGAGGGCCTCTTTCAACGCGTGATCACTGGCTAAATCGTAATTCCAATCGAGGCTTGTGCCGAGGTCGGCGATCATGACGCGGTGCCCCGCACGTAGAAAAGCGTCTGCGATTCCTTTACCGATTCCGCGGGCCGCTCCTGTCACAAGTACCGTTCGTTTTCCCATCATCTTGTCTCCCAACCAGCCAATTGCGTATTCAGGCATTCGTGGGGCTTGGGTGCAAGGTAAGGCCATGCTTGTGTATCAGCGCCAAATCGAATGGATGACTGTTCTTTTGGATGCGATCGCTGTTCCCGTCGTCGTTCCGATGGGTATAACCTAAGCCGACTTAACTGGGTACACGAGGAACTGAGATGGTGTCGGCGGAGGAACACGCGAAGCGTTTCATTGAAGTCGATGACCGCCGCATGGCGTACGTCGAAATGGGCGAAGGATCCCCCATCGTTTTTCAACATGGCAATCCAACGTCGAGTTATCTCTGGCGTAATGTGATGCCGATGCTTGCGCACCGAGGTCGATGCATTGCGTTGGATCTTGTGGGCATGGGTGATTCTGACAAGCTCATCAATTCAGGTCCCAACTCGTACACATACGCTGAGCAGCGGCGATTTTTTGATGGCGCTCTGGCCGAACTTGGTGTGGTGGACGAGGTGGTATTGGTTATCCACGATTGGGGTTCGGCGCTTGGGTTTGACTGGGCGCAACGCCATCCGCAATCCGTCCGGGGAATATGTTACATGGAGGCAATTGTCCGCCCGCTTGCATGGGACGAATTTCCAGACAGATCACGGGGCATTTTCCAAGGGTTTCGTTCAGAAGCGGGTGAAGGGATGGTGTTGGAGAACAATCTCTTTGTAGAGCGGGTGTTGCCGGGATCGGTATTAAGAGAGCTTTCTGAGGAAGAGATGTCGGTGTATCGGCGTCCGTTCACCGAGCCGGGCGAGGGCCGCCGACCGACGCTGACATGGCCACGCCAGATCCCGATAGAAGGCGAGCCAGCAGACGTCACGGACATCGTTAAAACGTACGCCGAGTGGCTCGAGAAGTCGAAAATTCCGAAATTATTTATCAATGCCGAACCTGGGGCGCTGCTGACTGGAGCGCAGCGAGAATTTTGTCGACGTTGGCCGAATCAGCACGAAGTCACCGTTCGTGGCAGTCATTTCATCCAGGAAGATTCGCCGACGGAAATTGGTACAGCGATCAACGCCTGGCTCGAAAGTTTGTAGGCAGTTTTGTTGGTTTAGACCATGAGTACATTGCCGTTTGAGCGTCCGGCTTCAAGCCGATCGTTGGACGTAGGGTCCGGAGCAACCCTGACCAACGTTTTCCCAAAGTTCTTCCCCTTCAACATAGCCTCGAATGCTTCGGGTGCGTTTTCGAGGCCGTCCCATAGGTCTTCCCGATAACGCATTAAGCCATCTTGAATCCAGCCCGACATCGCTTCGAGGAAAGCGGCTTGGTGCTGGTCGACAAAATTTCGCACGAAGAGAGGATGTACGGTCACATTTTGCTTCTGAAAGAACGGAGCGCCCATTGTCCGCCATTGTTCGGACGCTTTTTCGGGATTGGTGTTGCCGTACTGCGAGATCATTCCGCACAGCGTGATGCGTGATCCTTGGTTGAGTAGGGGTAATACGCCTTCGTAGACGCTGCCACCGACGCTTTCGAAGTACGCGTCGATCCCATCCGGACATGCCTTACGAAGATCGTCGGGGTAACTTGGGGAAAGGTGTGAAACGCACGCGTCGAATCTCAACTCCTCGGTCACGAACCGGCACTTGGACTTTTGGCCTGCGATACCAACCACGCGACAGCCGAGGATTCCGGCGATCTGGCCTGCGGCTTGACCAACTCCGCCAGATGCCGCCGAAACCACCACCGTTTCGCCTGGTCGCGGTCGGCATTGCAAATAGATGCCCGCATAGGCCGTCAGACCAAGCATGCCAAGAATACCTATCGCGGTAGATATCGGTGCCGAGTTCGTGTCCAGAATTCGTGGAAACATGTAGCCGAAAATATCTGTACCGGTCCCAACCAGGCCGAACCGTTGCCAGCCGTTGGTATTAAAGATGATATCGCCTTCGCGGTATGCGTCCGAGCGGCTCGCAATTACCTCGGAAACAGTCCTGCCATGACACACATCCCCGGGCATTTCGGCGCCACTGCGTCGGCGTCCCCATTGGTATGGATCCATCGAGAGGTAAAGGGTTTTTGTCAGCGCTTGCCCACGATCGGGAAGGTACTGGTCTCGAGTGACCCACCTAAAATCGCCGTCCGTCGGCCAACCCTCCGGGGGCTCCCGTCCTAACAACCAGGCGTCATTTTTCGAATCGATCTGCATCGTTCTGTCCCCGGTTAGATACGGTACAACTTGTTAACGTTCGCGGTAAGCATAGATTATGCGCGTCCGGCTTACTGATCTGTTACCTTGTTCGATCGAACAGGAGAAGTGGTTATGCTGGAGCGCTTCAAAGTACCCGACGATATTGCTGTTCGGGTAGATCAAGCCGTCATGCGCCAAGCGGTTGAAGACATATTCAAGACGTTTGATATGCCGGAGGAGGAAGCTGAAGCCTCAGCCGATGTCCTGATATATGCCGATGTACGAGGTATTGATTCGCACGGTGTTTCCAACATGATGCGAGCTTATGTCGCGGGTTTTCGTGCCGAACAGATTAATCCAGCGCCTTCGGCTCGCCGTGAACGCGAGACTTTGGGGGCGATTTCATACGATTGCGACAATGGATTGGGAATTGCCCAAAGTCGGGCTTTTATGGAAGAAGCCTGCGAACGGGCCAAAGAGACCGGTGTTGCAGTCGTTACAGCATACAACGGTCAGCATTACGGCCCGTCGGCTTACTACGCGCACCAGGCGTTAGCTCACGACATGATCGGTATCTCTATGACCACAGGCGGTTTATTGGTCACACCGACGCAGGGTGCTGAGCGACTCTTGGGCCTCAACCCTATTGGTATTGCAGCGCCTTCTAACGTCGAGGTCCCCTTTATTTTCGATGCGTCCATGAGTTCGGTTGCTGCCAACAAAATTCAATTATTGCGCCGCGTTGATGGCAACGTTGCGCCGGGATGGATTAGTGATGCTGAAGGTGCGCCGGTAATGGAAGAATCCCCCGTCCTCGATGGGTTCATGATGCTGCCGCTCGGTGGTACACGTGAGATCGGGTCACACAAAGGTTTTGGTTTGGCGATGCTGGTCGAGATTCTTTGTGGCGTTTTGACCGGCACAGGGGGTGGTCCGTTTCGCCGGCAAAATACGGCGCACTATTTTATGGCTTACGACGTCGGCGCGTTTTGTGACGTCGACGTCTTCAAAAAAGACATGGACGAGTACTTGCGCGCATTGCTCGACTGCAAGCCCGCGCCGGGGGAATCACGTGTCGTTTATCCTGGCATTCCCGAGCATGAAGCGGAGCTTGAGCGCCGCGCCGAAGGTATTCCGTACCACCCGGAGGTTATCGAGTGGTTCAAGAAAACCATGGCCGATCTTGGCGTAACCGATGATCTACCGTAGCGAGCGTTAGCCGTGGGATGGTCTGTCAACCGTCCTACGGGTCTGACTTTTCATCGCCCGGGCCTTTCGACCAAAGGCTATACGTTACTTACCCCTCATGGCGACACGGCGACATACCTTATCGATATCGATGGACGCGTAGTTCATCGCTGGGTTTTTAGCCACATTAAGCCGGGGTACGGGCGATTGCTTGGCAATGGCAACCTGCTAATGACAGGCTCCGATATCAACACGCCCAAACCGCCGAAAGACGAACCGACGAAAGCGCCGCCTCCGCTTGAACACCATGTCACGCGCTTGGGTGGCTACCACACGACGCTGGTTGAGGTTGACTGGGATGGCAACGTCGTCTGGGAGTACGTCAACAAATTTCAACACCACGACTTTTATCGATTTGCCAATGGCAACACCATGGTTCCAGAGTGGGTAGAGTTGCCTGAAGAACTGCATCGCGGAGTCCGAGGTGGTCGAAAAATGCCTCGGGAAAGACTGCCTAGGCTGCTTGGCGACGATTTGGTGGAAATCGATGAAAACTTAAATGAAGTACGCCGAATCCACACGTGGCAACTGCTTGATCCGGTGCGAGATCCTATTTTCGCGACGGTTCGGCGATGGGAATGGACGCATATCAACTCGATCGATGTGAACGCCGAAGGCGACATCGTTTTCTCCGCTCGTCACAACGATCGGATCTGTGTGATCGACAACAAAACCAACGACATTGGTTTCAAATACACCGAAACGCATGGTCAGCATCATGCGACCTGGGTCAAGGACGGCAACATTCAAGTGTTTGATAATGGCGAGTCGAGTTCGCGTGTCGTTGAAATCGACCCGAGTAATGGGGACATCGTGTGGGACTATCATGGGATTCCCTCCCATCAATTCTTTAGTGGACATATCTCCGGCGCGACCCGGCTAGAGTCAGGAAATGTCTTAATCTGTGAAGGCACCAGCGGGCGATTATTTGAAGTCAATCGTGCTCACGAGGTTGTATGGGAATGGATTAATCCTTTCCTAAACAACAATTCTAGGGGAGAGGCCACCGTCAGCATCTATCGCGCACATCGATACGCTCACGATCATCCTGCCATAGCGGACAAAGACCTCGACCCCAGCCGGTTTGGTAACTTGAACCAACTGAACGGTTTGATTTAGACAATGGGCGCGAAGAATCAATAAGCGTTCAATTCGTGACCGTCGGCTTGTTGACCAATAACACCCCAACAACAATTAGGCCGAGGGAAATGATTGCACTTGGGTGGACGCTTTCTCCCAATATCTGATCAATCAACAACAGCGAAATAAAGGGCGATAGAAAAATAAGCTGACCGATCTTGGCAACTTGTTGAGTTTGAGATAGCGCTCTCTGCCACAGTAGGAACGTAACTCCCATTTCGAACAGACCAACCCAAGCGCCAACCGACAATGCCCGAAGCGTCAATGGCGGGAAGCCATCAGTCGACCAACAAAGCACCCCAATGATTGGTGTGGCGACGGCAAAGCCGATCAGCATGAGAATTACTGGATGACAATTCATCCGGATCGTGGCGAGCCAGTATAAGGACCATAGCAACGTGCTTAGGAGTGCAAGCGTAATGCCCGCTACGTCGAAGGTGTCCAATCCGGTGGTAGCGCCGCGTGTCACCAGGACCACCACGCCGACATAACTCACGCCGATTCCGACCAATGCTTTTAGAGATAAACGCTGCTTTAGCAAAGGGACGGCGAGAATCGCGAGCGTGATTGCCCAAGTGTAGTTCAGAGGCTGCGCTATTTGAGCGGGCAACCTGTTATACGCCTCGAAAAGAATCAAGTAATACGCGAGTGGATTCAATAATCCCAATAATCCGGCTCGCAAGCAGGCGGATTTCGTCAACGACGTTGGTGAGACAAAGAATCTCGCGAGGATGAAAAACCCCAAAGAAAATAGGCAGCCAAGCCATAACATTTGAATGGGCGTGAGGAACGTGAGACCTAGTTTGAAAGCGGTCGCGACGGTCGACCAAAGAGCAACCGCGCCTAATCCGAAAAGAATCGCTTGTGTTTCTCGGGGAAGCGCCACGACGTCACATTATCCGAATTTTATTGAGCATCCTATCGGCTTCGCGAGTGGCCATGGAGTGAACCGGATTATTTCATTGCGTTGACCGCTATCGGTTGAACCGAGACGCCGAACACCGCAGACTTAAATTGATTACTTAGATTTGATAGGAAGTGGTATGGCGATTGAGGAAGGGGAAAAGCTGCCCGAAGCAACGATGCACACGATGCGGGATGGCAGACCGACACCCGTCACGACGGGCGATTTGTTTGACGGAAAGAAGGTTGTTGTGTTCGCAGTTCCAGGTGCGTTTACGCCGACATGTTCACAGGCACACCTGCCGGGATACGTGGTCAATGCGGACGCGATTCGCTCGAAGGGCGTCGACGACATCGTCTGTATTTCTGTCAATGACGCTTTTGTTATGGGTGCGTGGGGTGACGATCGAAATGCCGAAGCCATCACCATGGTAGGCGACGGCAACGGTGATTTTACCAAGGCCCTTGGTCTTGAGATGGATGGGAGTGGCTTTGGTCTCGGAACTCGATCGCAGCGCTATGCGATGGTGGTCAACGATGGGACGGTTTCGAACTTAGCTGTCGAAGATGCTGGTCAACTTGAAGTTAGTAAAGCGGAGTCGATCCTGGAGATTCTCTGACTCTGGTTGTCGTGTAATGCGAGGATCGGATTGCGCTGTCTTGGCTAGACTCGTTGGTTAATCGGAAGAATGAGCGTGAATAGGAGCAGTGCCTTGTGGATGTAGTCCGTGTTTATACAGGCGAGGACGGCGAGTCACATTTCGAAGATGTGCCAATTGGTCTTGAGGATCGAGGCCTAGGCGGTCGAATCTCCGGGTTGATTCGTGGCAGTGGGGTCATGTTTCGGGAAGTCGATGCAACCTACGACCTAGATTTCCACAATGCACCGCGGCGGCAATTTGTGGTGAATCTTACCGGCTCAGTAGATATCACGGTTGGGGATGGAACGGTGCGGCGGCTCGGTCCGGGCGAGATTCTTCTTGCCGAGGATACGACGGGTCGAGGTCATAAAAGTGCCGCCGTGGATGGCCAACCGAGAACGTGCCTTTTTGTTCCTGTGGACGATGACGCCGTCATTGGAAGCTGACCTAGACGGGGTTTAATAGAGTCGACTAAATTGCTGATGTACCTGCGATATCGTCGCCGCGAAGCATGGCGTCTTGTAGAGAACCCAGCCGCCGAACCCATGGCGTCAAGTTAATCAGAGCGACGGGCAGGTTTGCGGCCGCCGTTCGCGCAGTTTTTTCGTCGGCGTAAATACCAAGCAGCAACACGAAAAATAGTTGATCACGGTGGGCGATTCGGGTTGCCGATAGCCCCGGGATGTTTTTTCCCCTTACGAATTTTTCGAGGGCCGCCTTGCTCGATACAGCGAACAATTGCACGGCAAAATAGTCGGGCGGCAGATCGATGAGATTCACCGACTGGCCCGGGTTATAAGCAAGGCGTTGGTACAGGGGCAGTTCGATATCCAATTCGGGAGTGTGGATATCGACCCCATCATCGCTCTGCTGTACTCCAGATTCAGACGTTCTCGGGGGTGGTCGATCCGGGCTAGACGGTGAGTCGGAGAGGCGTTTCTTTGAGATTTCTGGTGTGTAGTCTTTAACGCACTCCCAGGTCTGATGCTCTGCCCCCATGTCGCAGAACCAGTTTTCTTTGGCGGTAACGACTAGAGGAGCTTTAACTACGGTGTTGGTGGACCCACAGCCCCAAAGCAACAGAAACGTAACCAGACACCACGTGGACCCTTGCCAAATCATGGCGAACGACTGTGCCCATTCGTTTATGATCTGTCAAAACGCTGGAGTTGCTCCATGCCGATGAGTTCTTCGACGGTGGGAAAGACCACTAAACGTTTTCGCCACGTCGCAGAAAAACGCTGGCTCATGTCTTACGCGGCCGGCGTCGGAGAGAAATCCGCCGATTACTATGACACGACCAAGGACCTCTCTGTGCACCCGGTTTTTTCCGTGTGTCCTGAATGGCCCGTCGTGCTCGATGCGCAACGTGTTGAGGGTTCTGAGAGCATGACGGCAGATGAAGCGCGTTCCGGTGTGCATGCTTCCCACGACGTCCTGATCCAACGACCGATTCGCCCCGATGAACCGCTGTACACCACTGCCACTATCACGACGGTAGAGCAGCGCAAAGCGGGAGCGTTTCAGATGATGCGTCTCGACACCCGAGACGAGGAATCCAATCTCGTCGTATCCACGCACCAAGGCAGTCTTTCACGCGGGGTGAGCGTTGTTGGTGGAGATAAATCGATCGAGAGTGCGCGGGTACTGCCTGAAATCCCAGCAGGCATTCAAGATGGTCGGCAGTTCACGATCCCGGTAAGTGCCGACGCGGCGCATGTGTACACCGAGTGCGCCCGGATCCACAACCCGATACATACGGACCGAGCTGTTGCGATAGCTGCGGGTTTGCCCGACATTATTCTCCATGGGACAGCGACGCTTGCATTCGTCGTCTCATGCCTTGTCAATAACTTGTTCGACGGTAATGCCCGGCGGGTTAAACGATATGCCTGCCGATTTAGTGCCATGGTACTGATGCCGGGGACCATTACCCTTGAAGTAAACGGGTTAAGCGACACCCATGTGTGGTTTACCGCGTACAACACGGCGGGTGAATCGGCGATCCGCGGCGGATACATGGAAGTACGTTAGCGGTCTGTCTCTAGCACCCAAACCCCTAACTGCACGGCTTGGGAGCGGGTTGACAGCCTTTCGGGATTGGTCATCATACGGTCCGGGTGGAAGGATAGATTTATGTTAGCGACGTTGGATGACTTCGATCGTATCCCGCGGATCCTAAGGCTTAACTTGGCCGGTCAACCCGTTGATTGGGTCAGTTGGCAAGATGCTGTGTGTCTTTATGCGCGCCGGTTGGTCGTATGGACCCACGGAGAGTCGATATTGAGGATTCGTGGCGGGCACTCGCGCCGCGACGGCAGTCAGACGTCGCTGGAAGTGCATAGCATTATTGCGTGTGATGGCCGCGTCGTGGCCATGGATCGCAGCGGTCCGCCGCTGACGAACAAAGCCCTTTTTGCCCGAGATCACAACTTGTGTTTGTACTGTGGTGGGTCGTTCCAGGATTTGAAACTCACGCGAGACCATGTTGTGCCTAAATCTCGGGGCGGTGATGATCGTTGGGACAATGTGTTGGCTGCATGTAAGCGTTGCAATCACTTTAAAGGTAGTCGATTGCCACACGAATGTGGGATGGAAATACTGGCCTTACCATACGTCCCCAACGTCGCCGAGTATTTAGCGTTGACCAACAGCGGACGAATCCTTGGGGACCAAATGTCGTTTCTCGAAGCTCAGTTCGGTCGTCATAGTAAGTTGCGGGCCCACCTGGCATAACGGCTCAAAAGAAACCGCGATGATTTGTCGCGGTCAAAAAGATTACGTTTGCGATGCGCGATCGGCCAACACCTCGGCGACGCAACAAGTCACGCGTTTCCCCGTGTCTATGTGAAGAAATTCATTGGGACCGTGAGCATTTGAATGCGGGCCAAGAACTCCGGTTACGAAAAACTGACAGGCGGGAAATCGATCCCCAAGCATTTTCATAAACGGGATAGTCCCGCCGGTCCCCATGGTCATCATGGGAGCCCCAAAGAAAGTCTTGGAACTATGGTCGAGGGACGCGAGTAATTTTGGAGACAGACTTTTGGCGTGCCAACCCGTCTGCGGACTTTCGAGGTCGAATGACACGGTGGCTCCTTGCGGCGGATCCTTTTCCAATGTCGACTTGACCCGATTCGCGGCTTCGTCAGCGTCGAGGGAAGGAGGGAGTCGGAAGACAAGTTTGGCTGCAGTAGAGGGCCGTAATGTATTGCCTGCGTTTGATGGGTCGGGGGCTCCGGCGAGACCCACGACCGCCATGCTACTTCCCCAGGTATTGGCGACGACCAGCTCACTCGACGAGGTGGTTGCGGGTCGGGTGCTGCCCGACCAAGGAAAACGATCCAGTACAGTGGATCCAAGGGTTGAGGCGACTCGGTCAGCTTGTACGCGAACGTCGCTGGGAATCGGGACCTGAAGAAAGTCGAGTAGTTCGCCTGAGACCGCGTTCTCGACTCGGTCAAGTAATTGGCGGAGTAGCCGAAAACTTGACGGTACGATTCCACCGGCCGCGCCTGAGTGTACGCCCTCCGAAAGTACTTCGACGTTGAGTGTTCCACCCAAGGTTCCGCGTAGTGAAGTTGTCAACCAGAGTTGGTCGTAATTTCCGCATTCTGCGTCTAAGCAGATGACCAAGTCGGGCTGACCGATTTCGTCGGCCAAATGGTCGATGTAGCTTGGAAGATCATAACTACCGCTTTCTTCGCAGCTTTCGATGAGGATGAGACATCGAGGATGCGGAAGGTTCTGGGCTTGCAGGGCACCTATTGCCGCGAGACTAGCGAAGATCGCGTAGCCATCGTCAGCACCGCCACGTCCATAAAGCCGGCCGTCTTTTTCGACGGGAGTCCAGGGGCCAAGGCCGTCCTCCCAACCGGTGAATTCGGGTTGCTTATCGAAGTGGCCGTACATCAAGACGTTGCCGCCTTCGCCTGGGATGTCGATAAGGATAAGAGGGGTGCGTCCCTCGAGGCGAACGACTCGGTGTACTAATCCGCTGATGCCCGATTGAGAAACCCACTTAACGAGCAGGTTGGTGGCATCGTCCATGTAACCGTGCTTTTCCCAGTCCCGATCAAACGCTGGGGACTTATTGGGAATACGGATGTATTCGTGAAGGGTCGGGATGATACTTTGGTCCCACATTGTCGCCACGTGTTGTCGGATTGCGTCGCTATTCATAATGTTGCTCGGATTGCGCCTCGTATCGACCTGCCGGGATTACGATAACCGAATACGTCCTGAGATTTGGTGTTGAATACATTTTCAACGAAGAGCTGGAGCCGGAGCGACGCGTTCGCTTGAAAGGTCGCGCCCACGTTGATTAGACGATACGAATCGAGCCGTCGGCGAGTCCCGGGATAGGTCGAGAAATCGGTATCGATTTGACTCCCAGTATGCGTGAATCCCGTCGCCAGCCCCCAGCGGTTGTTAACTTCGAAAGCGTAGAAGATTTGCCCGATGCTCCGCGGTCGGCGTATTTCACGACGTCCGCCCTCGTTACTACCGATGAGGCTGTAACTTGCGTCTAAGGAGTGGGAGCCCTCTCGTATTTTGAGAGCGATTTCGGTGCCCGATCGATCACTTCGACCAACGACGTTACGAGCCGTGAAGCCTCTTTTGATGGGGTCATAAAGAAACCCATCGATTTCGTTATTCAACCTCGCCTCGAAATAGACCACCGATAGGTCGAGCAAACGCAGGGAATGCCTCGCGCCGACCTGAAACTCGTTGGACGATTCGGGCTTTAGGTTAGGGTTGCCGATGAAGGTGTCGGGCGTGTAGCCGAAACGCTCCACGAACGATGGATTCTTGATGCCGGACGCGAAGCGACTAAAAAAGCTTGTTCGCCCCGTTTCGAGACTGGCACTGGCTGCGAAGGTCGCGGCGTTTTTGAATGCACTATTGTGGTCGTATCGGATCACGGCAGACGTCAATATTTTTTTCCATCGATAAAGATAGTGCGCTGCAATATTTGATGATCGAGTCGTTTGATCGACGTTGGGATCTCCAAAATCGGTCGGTGGGCCACGACGGGACACCGATTCGACCTGGTGAGCGGCTCTGAAACTTAATTGTTGTGAGCCAATGTGGAATGTGTTGGAAACTGCGAGGGCACGCCTTGTTCCGAGGCTGGACTCGATGTCGATGCCGTCGGCTATCTGTGTGGTGTTAGATCGCGACGACGATAGTTGGATTATTGGAGACCATGATTTGGAGCCCATCCATTGACTGGAGACGCTGATCAACGTGTTTTGATTGTCCGAACGGCGATTCCCATCGACGGGCACAAAATTAGGGAAAGGGGAGGGATCAAAATCGACTTCTGAGCGGGTCGCGCGGCTGGTAGCTGTGAAAGCAACGTTACCAATCGTACGTCTACCGTTGATGTTGATTAAGCGTGTATCGAAAGGGTCGTTTTCGTTTCCGGTGAACGAAGCGTTGGTGCCGGCGGACGCTGATCGTGACGCGGTTAGCCGAAGATGTCCGAGTGGATTCACACGGGCAAAGTCGGCGTATGCATCGACACTTTGTTCCGTTCCTAACCCGACGTGGACAGATGCTTGACCGATACGAGGCGTGGTGTCGACGCGGATGATGCCCGCGAGAGCGTCTGTTCCGCGAAGTCCGTCTTGAGGCCCACTAGCTATGGAAATTGCGCGAACGCCTGCGTGGGTGAGTGTACCGAAATCAAATCCAGATCCCGTCGCGGGATCGTCGGCTTGTACGCCGTCGATGAGCACCAGAACGTGATTTGCTTCGGCGCCGCGGAGGCGAACCTGCGTCAGTGCGCCGCGATTGCCGGATCTGGAAACTGCGAGCCCGGGCATGCCCCGCAGGATGTCTACGACGAGCAATGGCGCAACGATTTCTTCGGTTTCGACGACGCGAACGGGTTGTGCAGTGGGGTCGTTGCGACTCGCTGTGACGATAATTTCGGCGGTCTCGATCTCTTCACTGCAAACGTTGAATCCGGGGAAAAATGGCACGGCGATGATAAGAATCGCCCGCCATAAGACACGATTGTCCAACTACCTGAGCTCCTTCCGTCTCGCCGCGGACGGTTTCGCCTTTCGAATCGAGCCGGTCTCCGGACTTGGTAGGGGGGTACTCCTTGACCCGGCGCAGCACCTTCCCAGCGTTATGTTGCCAGTGGTATCCGACGATTAAGGTCGTCGGGTCGCTGCGTTTACCCTACATTACCGTTGCGGGGACAGTGTCGGATTCACACCGACTTCCCAGTTACTCGATCCAGTTATTTGTTTGCGCTGAGATCGCGCGCGCGGCGCATCATAGTTGCTGAGGTACGAAAGGTATAGGACCAAGTCGGCAAGCCATCATGACGAGAGCGTTTTCCAGCGTGTGCCTTCCGCGGTATCTTCAAGCTCGATCCCGTTCTCTAACAATTGTTCACGTATTTCGTCTGCACGACCGAAATCTCTCGCGGTTCGAGCGTCCTGGCGTTCATCGATAAGAGCTTGAATCGACGCGCTATCGAGGGATGCGTTGGTCTGAAAATACTGTTCTGCCGGGGTGTTTAGTATCCCCAGCAGCCAACCGCCGGCAAGCAGCTGCTGTCTAAGTTCGGATTTCTCGCCTTCGCTGGCCGTCGTATGAATCTTGCTCGCAATTGCATGCAGGGCGGCTAGTGCTACGGGGGTGTTCAAGTCGTCGGTTAGCGCTTCGAGTACTGCATCGGGAAAAGCGGCCGCTGGTGAATCGGCGTAGGCATAAGAGGTGTTTGAACGATCAGCGGTCCCTGTGCGCAACGCTTGATAGAGCGTGTCGAGGCTCGACCGTGCTTGCTCGAGCAAGCGCTCTTCCCACACGAGACTTTGGCGGTATTGACCTGAGAGCAAGGCGTAACGCAGCACCTCACCGTCATGCGTCTCGAGGAGTTCTTGAATGGTGACGATATTCCCAACGCTCTTCGACATTTTTTCGGTGCCCATGGTGAGCATCCCGTTGTGCATCCAGTAACGTACGTAATTGGCGTGGTCACCGGCGCAGCGACCCTGAGCGAGTTCGTTTTCGTGATGAGGAAACGTAAGGTCATTTCCACCACCGTGAATATCAATGGAGGGCCCAAGATGTTTGTGGATCATTGCCGAACATTCGATATGCCATCCAGGCCGTCCCCGGCCCCAAGGACTTTCCCAACCGGGGAGATCGGCGGCCGACGGTTTCCAGAGCACGAAGTCCTTTGGATCTCGCTTGTACGGTGCGACTTCGACGCGAGCACCGTCGATCATGTCGGTCAACGAGCGTTGCGACAAGCTGCCGTAATCGGGGTCGCTGGGAACGTCAAAAAGCACATGTCCTTCGGCTTCGTAGGCATGTCCACGCTCGATTAACAATTTGATCATTTCGATGATTTCGGGAATGTGGCTTGTTGCCCGAGGCTCGACCGTGGGATCGAGTACTCCCAAGGCGGCGACGTCTTCCTGGTAGGCCTCGGCGAACCGATCCGTAAGCTCGGCGATAGGTTCCGCGATGGCCTGAGCAGCAGCGTTTATCTTGTCGTCAATGTCGGTAATGTTTCGGACATACCGTACGTTTTTGTAGAAGAGTCGTAACACGCGGACCAACACGTCAAAAACGACGGCGGGCCGCCCGTTTCCAATATGCACGCGGTCATAGACGGTCGGCCCGCAGACGTAGATGCTCACGTCGTCGGGCGAGCCGGGTTGAAAGCGCTCCTTGGTACGCGTGCGAGTGTTATGGATAAAGATGTCCATGGAGACTAGGGGACTAATCGACCGTGTATCGAGTGCGAAGAAACTCGAAAACGGCTCTCAGCGCCATGGCTTCGCCGCCCTCGGGATGTGCAGGTCGTTTGCGTAGATTCCATCCCATGATGTCGAAATGCAGCCAGGGGATCTCGTCGACAAACCGCTCCAGAAAGAGTGCTGCTGTGATTGCTCCACCATAAGGCGTACTCGCGGAATTGACGATGTCGGCAATGTCGCTTTTTAGTAAAGCGCGGTAATCCGAAAACAGAGGCATATGCCAAACGGGATCTTCCGCGGAAAGCCCGGAGTCGATCACGGCTTGGGTCAAATTGTTTGAGTTGCCGAACATTGCTGGGAGCTCGGTCCCAAGCGCCGAGCGCGCTGCTCCGGTTAGGGTTGCGTAATCAATGATCATCTCGGGCTTTTCTTCGGCCGCCAAAGCGAGCGCATCGCAGAGGATTAGACGGCCCTCGGCATCGGTATTGTCGATTTCTACGGTAAGACCCAAGTATGAATGCAACACATCACCCGGTCGGAACGCGTTCGCGGACACCGCGTTTTCCACTGCTGGAATCAATACCCGAATCCGCAGCGGTAAGCTTCGAGACATGATGAGATCTGCCAGACCGAGCACGGTCGCCGCGCCGCCCATGTCTTTTTTCATCAGGCGCATGTTGCTATGTGACTTCAGGTCCAGTCCGCCGCTGTCGAAACACACGCCCTTACCCACCAGGGTGATAGCGGGTGCAGATGGATCGCCCCAACGCATGTCAATCAAACGCGGTGCCGAGGAACTCGCGCGACCCACGGCGTGGATAATGTTGAACCCGCGCACTAGCAGTTCGTTTCCGGTGGTGACGTCCAGGGTCGCGTTATGGCGCGTGGCCAGTTTACGCGCGGCCCCTTCCAAATGGTGGGGAAGCATGTCCGAGGTTGGTGTGTTGATTAGGTCCCGGCAAAGGGTGATGGCGTCAAGTTCCGCCTTTACGTCCGAGACGTCTTCGCCTACGAAGAGTCGTGGTAAAGGGCGCACACTTTTGTAATTAGCGAACTGATAAGCGCCTAAACCCCAACCTAGCGTAATGTTCTTGTCGGCGTTGTCGAGACGATAGTCTCCCCGAGGCAACGTAATGGGCAAATCGCCAATGCTGTGTATCGAAGCTCGATCCCCAATACCCGCGACGACGCGCTCGGGCTGGCCGTCCGTTGTTGGGACGAAGAAGTGTTGATTAGCCTTCGCCTCAAATTGGGTACGAACCACCCATCCCAACGTGGTTTCGTTCTGTTCTTTCCGCCACGATTCCAGCGTTTCAGAACTGACCAGTTCAATGGGAATGGTATCGCTGTTGTCTTCGAAAATGAGCATATTCTCAGTATAACGGGGTTGGCGGGAAGGTTTGTTAGCTCAGCTGACGGCGTCGAATACGGACCAGTTTGGGGTTACGTTAAGACGGAATTGAGCCGGTCCGCGCGGTAGCTAGAACGAACCAAAGGCCCTGCGGCAACGGCGGTAAACCCTAAATCCAAAGCCCATTGTCGGTGACGATCGAATTCGTCTGGATGGACCCAACGAGCAACGGGTAAGTGGTGGGGTGTTGGTTGAAGGTATTGCCCTATTGTAAGGAAGTTAACGCCTAGATTGGCGAGCTGCGTCAAGGTCTGACGGACTTCTTTTTCGAGCTCGCCTAAACCGAGCATTAAGCTTGTTTTGGTTCGTACGCCATCCAATTTTCCGGCAAATTCGAGGACCGCCAACGTTTGCTGGTAGCCTGCACGTGGGTCGCGCACCGTGGATGTTAAACGCTCGACGGTTTCTAGGTTTTGCGCAAAGACCGAAATACCTGATTCCACCACCGTGCGTATTGCTTGTCTGTCGCCTTGAAAGTCGGGGGTCAATGCCTCGACCGTGGTTTTAGGTGATTCACGCTGAATGGCCCGCACACATTTGGCGAAGTGTGAAGCTCCGCCGTCCGCTAGGTCGTCCCGATCAACCGACGTCAGTACAACGTACGCGAGGTCCATACGACGAACGGCCTCCGCAACCTTTGTGGGTTCTTCGTTGTCGAGCCACCCGTTCGGATTTCCTGTGTCGACGGCACAAAAACGGCAGGCGCGGGTACAGATAGAACCCATGAGCATTAGGGTCGCCGTCCCGTGTCCCCAGCACTCACCGATGTTGGGGCAGTGAGACTCTTCACAAACGGTTGCAAGTTGTTGGCTCCGGACCGTATCTCGGACCGATTCGAAACGCCCGCTTCCACCCGGTCGAACGCGCAGCCAGGGGGGTTTGCGCGGGTTTGAGGTAACGTCGGTCACGGGCAACAAGCGGCGGGTTGCTTTGACCCCATTCTTGATGGCCATGTGTCCGTGGTCCGTCCTGTATTTTTCCCCGCTTAAGGCTTTTTCTTTCATGGGTTCGTTGAACACGTTGTACCCGAGCAAATGTCTGTCGACGGCGATTGGTTTAGGCGTCGTCGAGACAAGGACCACGTTCCACTTGGACGGTTGAATGGTCGATGCCGAAATTTTCGTTCAGCACGGCCTTGATGGAGGCAGCGGCAGCGATTTCGTCGACAAATTCATCGACCCGTGCATGAAGAGTCACCATGGGCCGCTCACTCGTTAACGCCCATGCGTGGAGGTGGTGTACCTCCACAACGCCTGAGACCCGATCGGTCAACGTATCCCTGATGACTTGCAAGTCCAGATCATCAGGCACGCCTTCGAGCAGGATATGGATTGATTCGCTCAGCACTTTCCATGCGCCCCGCAATAGTATTGCGATAATGACGAGGGCGAGGATTGGGTCTGCCAGATACCATTCAAACAGCCAGACGAGCAGGGCTGCCACTATCGCTGCGCAAGAACCTAACAGGTCGCCGAGAACGTGAAGTGCCGCACTGCGCACGTTGAGACTGTCGGATGTGCCGTGCAGCATTCGAAATACAAGCAGGTTAACGACCAAACCGACGGTCGCGATCAGCAGGGCCGGCAAAGGCAGTAACGGCCGGGGGTTCTCGATTCTTGATAGGGCTTCAAACCCAATCCAGCCGCACAGCGCGACCAAAAGAAGCGCGTTGACGAACGCGGCAAGAACTTGCGAACGATGATATCCGTACGAGTGGGTTTCCGAGTGTTGACGACGAGATATGCGCACAGCCAACCACGACAAGCCGAGCGCTGACGCGTCCAGCAACATATGACCCGCGTCCGCAAGTAGCGTTAAGGAGTTCGCGAAGAGGCCACCTAGGACTTCAACGACGGCGAATGACGCAATGAGCAGAAAAGCGATACCGAGTGGGGCCTCATCGCGAGACATTTCCGGGTGTGCGTGTTCGTGTACCACAGAAACTGGGTCCGATGCGATTCCAGGGAGCATTATAACGGCCCTTCAGACTTTGCAGACAGTCTGGCGACCGAACTATTTTATGATGAACGAAATCGACTTTCGCGAAGCGAGCGGCCCATACGATAGGCTGCCTCGGTCTTTCCGTCGGGCTTTCGGTAATAGTGACGGAGGTATTCGTTTTCCTGGTAACCGGCGTTTCGATAAAATGCCCTTGCGGGCACGTTGACGGCGCGGACTTCAAGCGCCACGGTGTCGACACCAGCGATCAGCGCGCTTTTTTCTAACCAAAGGAGCAATTCGCGGGCGATACCGCGGCGTCGATAACTGGGAACCACGGCGAGTAAATTGAGATGGGCGTGATCGAGCTCGTACTGCATGATGCCGAAGCCGGCAAACTGATCAGCCGATTTATCTCCCATGGGCACATAGGCACAGACAACGATGGCGTCTGGGTCGCGAATCATCGCCTTGATTGCGTCGGCGCGCCAACGCCATCCGATGCCTACTTCGATCTCGTCGCGAGAAAGATTAGCAATCGTTTTCGCCTCGCTTAGGTTGGCCAACTTCAGAGTCGGTGTAGAGGTTTCCATCAAGCGATTATTCCCGAGTCCCTTGACGATGGAAAAGTGACGTCGAGCGACTGATTTTGAGTCGCGTTTGCATCGCACGTCTAAGGATTTTCAAACTAGACCGGGTTGGCGTAGAAATCGTCAAGCACCCCCTCATTTTGCCTAGCCTTGAGCCAGTTTCGGCCCGTTGTAACTAACTCGGAGTCTTCTATTTGGAAACCGAAATTAATCAATCCCACGACGTTAACAATGGCGTGTGTCCGAAGCTGGGCCCAATCTTCGCGGGTTGGAACGCACCCGTAACTTTCCATCGCCGCGACGACGGGGGTGTCGCCGCCCCACATCCACAGGCCCTCAAAGTCGATGTACCGATTCGACGTATGCGCATCGGTCCAATCGATAACGCCCGTCAATTCGCCCATTGAGTCGACCAGCACATGACCAGCGTGCAGATCGCCGTGCGTTGTGACATGAGGTTCAGAAGGGGTTCGTGGTCGGTAGCTTCTAAGCCGCGTGCTGCAGGTTTCGAAAAGGGAGCGACCAATGACATCGGCAATATTCTTCAATTCCTTGTGGGCACCGGAAAGCAACGTCCTGATTGGGTCGTGAGTTGGACGCGGGGGCGTGAGTGTCTGTGCGTGTAATTCTCGTAATACCTGCCCGAGTTGATGTCCGATCGTGCTGGCATCGACGTCGACTTCCGCTATGTCGAATAATGGCGTACCAGATATTAGGGGATACCCTGCGAAGGGTAGGTCAAAACCGACCGGTCGATCGACCCAAAAGTCGAAGCGTGGTGTTTGAGTCGGGAGATCAAGTTTTGCTAGGAAAACGTTCTCGTTGATCAGGCGTTCCGCCTCTGATCTCCGCTTCGGAAATCGAAAGGCGAAGGTTTTGTTAATGAGATAGCAAAAAAAGTCCCAACCCTCGTCAAGCACCCCGACGTCTTTGACATCGAGTGCTGTGTTATCGGAGACGATTCTCGCGACGTCGAGAACCTCCAAACGGTATTCGGGTGCCCATGGTTCGTTCATGGTTGATAGGTTAAGGTGGCTAGCCCTCGGCGGGAAGTCGATTTCAAGCAGAAGGTGGGGAGGCGATCTTGGAATTGAACAGGATGACATTGGACTTTGAGGACGGGGTGGCTCTGCTCCGTTTCAACCATCCGGAAGTTATGAACGCGATCGGCGCCGATATGCTTGAGGGATGGGCCCAAGCGGTTATCGAGATTCAAAGGCCGACAAATGGTGCACGGTGTTTGGTGTTGACTGGGGTGGGTCGGGGCTTTTGTGCTGGCGCGAACTTGGCCGACGATAAATCCTCCGATGAGCGGCCAAGAGGCCCAGGATCCGGGCTCCGAAATACGTACCACCCACTTCTACTCACGTTGCGTGACCTCGAAATGCCGATCGTGACGGCCGTCAACGGTGCGGCAGCGGGGGTTGGGATGAGTTTTGCGATCATGGGCGACATTGTTTGCGCGTCAAGGGAGGCGTTCTTTCTCCAAGCTTTTGCACGGATAGGGTTGGTTCCAGATGGCGGTGCAAGTTTCCTGTTACCGCGTCTGGTGGGTTGGGGAAGAGCGATGGAGCTTTCGTTATTGGCAGAGCGACTACCGGCTGAAAAGGCCTTTGAATGGGGGTTGGTCAATCGCGTTTTCGACGATAACGACGCCCTAATGGATGGTGCGATGGAGATTGCGCGTCAGCTTGCGAAGGGCCCACGATCGTTGGCGCTAATGCGTCGGGCCTATTGGGCAACTTGGAGTAATAGTTACGAGCAACAACTCGATCTGGAGGCGCAATTGCAAGCTGCTGCCGGCTCCACCAAGGACTTTGCGGAAGGCGTCTCCGCATTTTTTGAAAAACGGGACGCAAATTTTAGAGGGGAATAACCGATGTCGCTCTCAGGACGGGTCGCACTGGTCACGGGCGGAGGACGGGGCATTGGCCGCGCTATTTCGCTGGCCCTCGCCGAAGACGGTGCAAGCATCGCGATCAACTATCGACGCGATGAAGACGCAGCCAACGAAACGGTTGCTGAGATCGAGGCAGCAGGCGGGGTAGCCCGAGCGTATTGCGCAAGCGTAGATCAGTATGAAGAAGATCGGGAAATGGTTGCCACTATCGAGGCGGATCTCGGTGCTGTAGGCATCCTCATCAACAATGCTGGCATTGCGAGCCGCGGAATGTCGGTTGCCGACACGGATCCGGATGAACTTCGCAGGGTGGTTTCAACCCACGCGTTCGCGGCACATTACCTTTCCAAGTTGGTTATCCCGGGCATGCGCGGGTGTGATCGAGGTGACATCATCATGATCTCGAGCTCCGCTACCAAGGGATTGGGGGCCAACGGTGCGCCCTACAACATGGCAAAGACAGCGCAGGAGACTTTGGCGTATACGCTTTCGAAAGAAGAGCGGGTCCATGGGATACGCGTCAACATCGTCGCCCCAGGGTTGGTTGAAACGGAGATGGGTCGACGACTGATGCGTGCCACAGCTGGCGTCAGCAATTTACGAGATTTGGATGCCACCATGCCCTTCGGAAAAGTGTGTCAACCCGAAGACGTTGCCAACGTGGTGCGCTATTTGGTTTCGGAGAAGAGCTCGTATGTCACCGGCGAGAGGGTTTACTGCGATGGTGGAGGCCCGCTCGTCGCGGGTTCGTAAAGCCGTATCGGTTAAATCACTACGCGACCAGTCCCTCTATATGGGTCGCCACCGAGTGAGCCAGAGCGTTAAGGTGATAACCGCCTTCAAGTATTGAAACGATGCGGCCCTCGGCGTGGCGATCTGCGGCGTCGACGATCAATGATGTGATCCACCCGAAGTCGGTTTCATCGAGCAAAAGATCACCAAGTGGGTCATCGCGGTGTGCGTCGAATCCTGCCGATATCAATACAAGAGCGGGCGCAAATTCGTCGATCGCTGGGAGCCAATCTCGCTCGATGGCCCTACGGAATTCGATGCCCGTGGTGCCCGCGGCCAATGGTGTATTGACGATATTCGAGCGCTCTACGTTCTGAAGACGGTAGGGATAATGGGGGAATTGAAAGCTTGAGCAAACGAGGACCCTAGGATCTTCCTGGAATGCATCGACAGTGCCGTTACCGTGATGGACGTCGAAATCGAGGATGGCTACGCGTTCGAGATGGTGCTTATTGAGGGCTCGGTGCGCAGCCAGCGCGACACTGTTGAAAAAACAGAATCCCATGGCAGCGGATTCTTCGGCGTGGTGGCCCGGCGGCCGGACGGCACAGAAAACGCGGGTATCCGCGTCGGCGAGGACAAGGTCCACCCCTTGAACCGCGGCCCCAGCGGCATAACGCGCCGCCGTTAGGGACTTCGGACCCATGCTTGTATCCGGATTGAGGGGCCGTAGGCCCTGATGGGGCTCCATCGCTTCCAAGTCGTCGACGTAGCCGTCACTGTGGAAGGTGGTGAGGTCATCGCGAAAGGCTTCCGTTGCCTGAAGGCTCGTGAGGTCGTCGATGAGACCGGATTCGTTTAGGTGCGAAAGCACAGCCTTCAGGCGCTCCGGACTTTCCGGATGGTGTTGTTCCATCTGATGCTCATGGCAGACGGGGTGGGTAATGAGGGCAACCACCGTTTTGATACTCCACAGTCGGCGTTGTAGACCGGATTGGTCTAATCTACCTCCCTTATAGAGTCTTCGGGAAGACGCCGTTGCAGACGATTCAGGCGGGGGAACTGGCCGCGATCATCAAACCCCACTCTCGAGTGTTCGTTACCGGGAGCAGCAACGAGCCCGTGGGTCTTCTCGAAGGGCTAGGGCAGTCCCGGGAAACTATACAGGACGTAACCTTTGTGCAGTTTCCGCTACCTGGCCTCAATCAATTTGATTTCACCGCTGTAAATTCGACGGTCGGAGTCGAGACCTTTTTCATGACACCGGCACTTCGAAAGGCCGTCGATCCTTCCCGGATTGCCTATTTACCGATGCAGATGAGATACGTGTTTGACTACCTGCGACGATCCCCACTCGACTGCGTGTTGATTCAGGTCGCGCGCGATCGAGACGGACGATTGCGGTTGGGGCCGAACGCGGACTTCTTCGATGCGGCGTGCGAATCCGCTCAGATCGTGGTTGCGGAATTGAATGCGGGCTTTGAGCCCGCCGCCGGAGCACCTCTGGTGACCGAGGCGTCTATCGATTACGTCGTTGAGACGGAGCGCTCGCTGACCGAAATGTCACCGATCAAGATCGATCCGGTATCGGCGCGCATCGGCGCTTTGGTCGCCGAGTTGATTAATGACGGTGACTGTATCCAGACGGGTATCGGTGCCATTCCAGCGGCGATACTCGCGAGCCTATATGAGCACAACGACTTAGGGTTGCACGGGGGTCTTATCGATGACGGCGGCATGGCGTTGGTGAGAAACGGCAATCTTAATGGTGCTGCGAAGACACGGGACCAAGGTATCCACACCACGGGAATGGCTGTCGGTAGCCGTGAACTATACGAATGGCTGGCTGATACCCCGAGCGTCCAGCTGGTGGGTGCGAACATTACCCATGAGATCACGATCCTCGGATCGATCGAGCATTTCGTCTCCATCAATTCGGCCGTTGAGGTCGATCTAGAAGGGCAGGTAAATGCCGAAGTTATCGGGGGTCGACAGATTTCGGGAACCGGTGGTTCGGTCGATTTCATGCGCGCAGCGAAGGCGTCGCGAGGTGGACGTTCCATCATTGCCATGACCTCAACGGCGAGGGACGACTCGGTATCGAGAATAGTTCCCGCGGTCGAGATGGTGACCGCGTTAAGGACCGATGTCGATATCGTCGTGACTGAATACGGCGTCGCGGATTTACGGCACGCGACGCAACCAACGCGGCGCGAGGCACTGATCGGTGTCGCCCACCCGGAGTTTCGGGCAGGGTTGCGAGGTGCGACGGGCTAACCGGTATTTGCTACTGCGGCCAGCAGATCCACGTCGGGGTTGCCCTCCGAGGCCAGAGGAATGACCACCACGCGTGTAGCGCCGACGCGAAATTGTTCGTTCACGCGTTGTTTGACGGCGGCTAAATCGCCGTGGGCCACCGTCGCGTCGATAAGTGCATCGCTACCCCCCGATTCGAAGTCTCGATCGTTGAAGCCGAGAGTGCGCCAGACCCGATGGTAATACTCAAGGTTGATGTAGGGGGCGATGGCCTTGCGTGCAATTTCACGCGCGAGGATTGGGTCAGTCTCGGCGAGACAGAACATCACCACGTTAAGGGCCGGGGATGGGCCGAGAATGTCGCGTGCCTGGCGTGTGTGTTCTAGGGTCATGAGGTAGGTATTGGCGCCGTCGGTGTATTTTCGGGCGGTCGCCAGCATCGCTGGCCCGTGTGCGGCAAGGAACAATGGATAGGTGATCTGGGGAGCCGTTAGCCTGAGTGCCCGCATCGCTTCCACGTACGATTCGATTCTTGCTGTTGGTGGTTGCCATGCCGGATTACCCCGTGCCTTGTTGATGTAGGCGTTCGAGACGCCCAACCCGAGCTGGAAGCGTCCGTTGGAAAACTCGGCGAGGGTCGATGCGCCCGCCACCATTGCTGCTGGGTCGCGTGCATAGACGTTCGCAATGCCTGTCGCGATGTGCAGCGTCGTGGTATGAGCAAGCAGGTAACCGGCGACCGTAAATGGATCTCGACCCAACACTTCCGGTAACCAAAGCGATTCGATGCCTGCGGCTTCAAGGTCCCTCGCAAAGGCTAACAATTCGTCGCGAGCCATGCGATCCGTGCCGTACAGCGTGGCTATTGGCATACGCAACTCCTTCGTTTTAGCGCTTGAATTACCCGTCGGGAATACATTTTCGATAGTGGATAGGCAGTCAACAACGGTCTGCTTCGCTCGAATCGGAGGTGTGTCATGCGCTCTATCACCTTGTCGCCATCCCCAATGCGTTCAAAATAAAGGCGTATTCCTCGGCCACCTCATGGAGTGAGTCGTAGCGTCCAGAACGCCCACCATGCCCCGCACCCATATTTGTTTTCAATAGCAGTGGATTATTGTCGGTCTTAAGCGCTCTGAGGCGAGCAACGTATTTAGCCGGCTCCCAATAGGTAACGCGGGGGTCGTTCAGTCCGGCGGTGACGAGCATGGGTGGGAAATCCCCCCGAACGAGTTGGTCGTATGGGGAGTAACTTTGCATGTAGCGAAACACCTCGACGTCCTCGATCGGGTTTCCCCATTCGGGCCATTCCATCGGGGTTAATGGCAACGAGGTATCCAGCATGGTGTTAAGAACGTCGACAAAAGGTACAAGGGCCGCGACCGCACCCCAAAGCTCGGGCGCTTGGTTGACGACAGCGCCCATTAACTCACCTCCCGCGGACGCGCCAGAGATGGCGATCTTGCCTTGTTCGGTGTGGCCGGTCTCGACGAGAAATTTCGCGACATCAACGAAATCGTTGAAGGCGTTGATGCGGTTCATGCCCTTGCCGTCTTCGTACCAGTGAAAACCGAGTTCGTCACCTCCGCGGATATGAGCAATGGCGAACATAAGTCCGCGGTCCAATAGGGACAGTACGGACGTTGAGAAACTGGGATCGACGGATGCTCCGTACGCACCATATCCATAAAGGTACAGAGGCGCGGGTCGCTCAATATCGGTTCGATAGAGAAGCGATACGGGGACACGCACGCCGTCGCGCGCCTCAACCCAAAGTCGCTCAGAGAAGTATTTTGTCGGATCGTAGCCGGTCGGTATTTCCTGGATTTTTCGAACCTGAAGCTGGCGCTGACCGAGATCGTAGTCGTAGGTCGTGTGCGGCGTCACCAATGACGAATAGTGCAGTCGGATCGTATCGGTTTGATATTCGGCGTTGCCGCCAATTCCAACGACTCGGCTGGCATCAGGGAATTCGCTTCGGTGTGAAACGTCGTTGGCATCAAGGATGAGAATTTGATCGACCCCGTCGAGACGGTCTTCGGCCAC
>CAXDSX010000006.1:0-28019 GCA_963992075.1 uncultured Pseudomonadales bacterium
CTTTTTTTTTCAAGACGAAGACGGCATACGAGATCAGCCTCGGTCTCGTGGGCTCGGAGATGTGTATAAGAGACAGACATCGCTACCGACGTGCCAACGCGGGTGACGGACCCTCTCCAACTCCTCAAGGCCGACCGAGATAATGCCCGAAACGCTGGAGACCCTTGGGCCGATCTCTGCGTCGTCTCAAGCATCGGTCCAGATGGCGAACCTCGATCGCGCGTTTTAGTGGTGCGTGAACTTAACGATCAACTCGCTCTCTTCTTCAACGCGTCGAGTCCTAAGAGCGAAGAATTCACACGTTCTGAATCGCTATCCCTTCTGATGTATTTACACACGCTGAAAGTTCAATACCGCCTGACAGCAGCATTCACCAGAGTCGAGCCCAACGTCGTCGCCGAAAGTTGGAAACTACGTCCTCCGATTCCCAGAAAATTGGATTGGCTGTACGAATCCCAACCTCAAAGCTCGAGTATTTCGTCGAGAGAAGCTTTACTCGACGCAATCGACGGTATCCCTGAAACCACCACTGCGCCAGACACAGCCCGTGGGTATATCCTGGTCCCAAAGGAAATCGATCGACTCGATCTTGATCAGTCGAATGGCGTCCACGACCGACGCCTCTACACACGCACGGCTAACGACTGGCACGAAGCCGTGCTAATCCCCTGAGTTCGCCAACGTCACTGCGACAACGTCTCGGAAGCAGCAACGTCTTCGTCGGCGGGAACGATCCCTACCAACGTCGCGAAACACGTTTTCTTCGCAAGCTCTATAAAACTTGCGACGAACGCTGCGGAAACGTCATTGGGCCGCACAGCAGCGTATAGATTCGGCCATACACCTTCTTCCCCTAACGATTTAGCAACGACGTAGTTCTTTTCGACGTGTTCATGCAGCGCCCAATTGGGCAAGCACACCACACCTCGCCCGCTGGCCACGAGCTGGATCATCATTGCCGTGAGCTCAGCCGTTCGAATCGCATTCGGCTCGACACCAGCCGGTTCAAGAAAAGAGCTAAAGATATCCATACGACTACGGTCCACCGGGTAGGTAATCAGGGTTTCTGAAGTCAAATCGTGGGGGTTGATGCAAGAAGCTTCAGCCAACGGATGATCGCTCGCCAGGGCCAAAACTGCTTCATACCCGAAGAGCGGCAAGTACGTGAGTTCCAATGAACGAATGGGGTCCGCTGTAATCACTAAATCGAGATCACCTCGGACCAACGCCGGCAGCGGTTCAAAATGAAACCCACTCGAAACGTCGAGCTCAACGTCCGGCCAGGCATCTCGATACACGTTAATGGCAGGCAACAACCAATCAAAACAGCTGTGGCACTCAATAGCCATGTATAACCGCCCTGAATCACCGCCGACGATTCGAGTTACGTCGTTCATAGCACCATCGAACTGGGGCAAGATCTCGTCTGCCAATTTCACTAACCGGGCCCCCACCGGAGTGAACCGAACCGGGCGCGACTTACGAACAAAGAGCGGGCAACCCAGGCGAGTTTCGAGATCTTTGAGCTGGTGGGATAGAGCAGATTGAGTCAAAAACAAACGTTCGGCAGCTTCGACTAAACTGCCGGCATCACGCAGCGCGAGTAGTGTTCGCAAATGGCGTAGCTCGACGTTCGACATGAGAAACTCTCATCCAACTCTATATAATCATGCACTTATTTCACGTTTGGTCAACGCCCCGGGACAGCGGGAGAAAAGTCAGCCAATCCCTCAACGCGTGGCCTAGCGACAGAAGACCACGCTTCACGGACGCATTGGGAACCGGACGGGTCCCTTAAGTTCGTCCAGCATAGGTTGAATCCAGTCCACCCACTCACACAGGGTTGGACGCGTTTCCCGTGGGTCTATTAATTCATGCACGGCAAAAGATTCCGCGCGCGGAAAGGGTGACCTTGAGCTACGAAGGCGATCTTCGATTTCGCGCCGCTTGGCCTCGGGATCATCGGCACCGTCAATTTCACGGTGATAAGCGACCGCGACGCCTCCTTCCAATGGAAGTGCGCCAGATTCAACCGAAGGCCAGGCAAGGACGTAGGCATCTGGGGCGTAGTGGGCGGCCGTTGCAACGCCGAATCCTTTATGGACTTGAATTACAGCCCAAGGAATCGTTGCTTGTGCCGCGGCCGCAACGGCCGCCATACCGTATCGTATCGTACCCTTACGTTCGGCTTCTGGACCGATCATGAATCCTGGCTGATCGACAAAGTTCACCACGGGCACATGGAACGTATCGCAAAGCTCCACGAAACGCCGATACTTTTGCGCCGCCTCCGCAGTCATCGCGCCAGCGTATACGCGACAGTCATTGGCCAACACGCCCACTGGCTGACCACTCAAACGGGCAAATCCTACAACTTGGCTCCCACCAAAATCGCGACCGAGCTCGAAGAAAGAATCCTGGTCCATGACCATGTTGATAACTTCCCGGATATCGAAAGCCGCGTTCGAATCGCGTGGCACGGCGTTCAGAAGCTCTTCTTCCATCCGCTGCGGATCGTCCACACACTCCAACCGTGGTGTTCGCTCGTAGACGCTACTCGGCAGATAACTCAGGAACCGGCGACACTGCGCAAGAGCGTCGAGCTCGTCTTCAGCAATATTGTCTACAAGGCCACTGCGAGCGTGTATTTGTGCCCCGCCTAACTCGTCTTTCGTCATGGAAACGCCAAGCGCACGTTCCACTAGTTTGGGACCGCCAATGAGGATTTGAGCTGTAAAGCGCGTCATAACCGAAAAATGAGACGCCGCCATCCGTCCAGCTGGAAAACCTGCGACCGCGCCACCGGCCATGGATGCAACCGGTACCTGACCCATCGCATCGGCAATGATTCTGAATCGAGGTGTCGAGAACACGGGCTCTCCAACCGTCCCGCCTCGACGTCCACCACCTCCTTTGACGCTGCCACCGCCGCCCTCGAGCATTCGCACGAGGGGCACCTTGTATTGCACCGCGAGGTGTTCAGCGTAAACGCTCTTTCGCAAACCCGCGGAGTTGGGTGATCCTCCTTTAAGAGTAAAGTCTTCTCCTCCGACCACAATGCGGCGCCCCTCGACTTTGCCAAAACCGACCACGTAATTAGCAGGCACAAACCCCGTCAGCTTGTCTTCCTCATCGTATTCGGGAATCGCCGTCGCTTTTCCGTGCTCCTGAAAAGACCCGGGATCCAGTAATCCGTCGATCCGTTCGCGGATCGTCAGCCGGCCACGTGCGTGCTGCTTCGCGATGCCTTCTTTGCCGCCCTGGGTACGGGCGATACGGCGGCGTCGGTTGAGCTCGTCAACCTCGTCGCGCCAACTCACTGAGGATCCTTAAACACCGGGGCCCGCTTTTCGAAGTTCGCGTGCACCGCCTCGATTTGATTCTCAGACCCTAAAAGACCCTTCTGCAGAGTTGCCTCAAGGGAAAGACCAGTCCGAGATTCACCATGCCATGATTCTTCGTAGAGTTGTTTCCCCGCCCGTACTGCATGCGGATTCCTGCCCCCAATCTCTGCAGCCAAAGCCTTCGCAGTTGCCAAGGGATCCTCCGCCAAGTGCGATACAAGTCCGATCCGCTCAGCTTCAACAGCGTTCACGATTCGCCCCGTAAACGTCAACTCCTTGGCCACATCGAGCCGAACAACGTCGCGCAAGGTCTGCGTGATGGACATGTCTGGAATAATTCCCCACTTGATCTCCATAACCGAAAACTTTGCATCTGGAGAAGCGATACGGATATCCGCGCCGAGCGCAATTTGACAACCGCCGCCATACGCGACCCCGTGCACGGCTGCGATGACCGGCATAGGTAAGGTTTTCCATATGTAAGCTGGCCTCTGGGCATGGTTTTCCGGGCGCTCATCGCGTTGCAAGAGCCCGCTCCCAACATCGCCCCCGGACTCAGCTGCATCCGCCATACCCTGAAAACTGTCAAAATCCAAGCCGGCACAAAAACCTGGTCCGTTCCCCGAAAGCACCACGGCTCGCACATCCTTCGCCGATGCCAAACTCTCACCCGCCTCAATGATTGCGTTGAACATATCGCCGGAAAGAGCGTTGTATTTTTCCGGCCGATTGAGCCTGACATCGGCAATCCCGCAATTGATATCAATGGTGACTATGTCGGACATTGTTTCCCTCTCCAATCCCACTCAATAAGTGTGCCATACGCAAACTAAACATCCACGCCACCTCAATCGAGGAGCTCTATAGAGCTCGGGCACGCTTACGACTCCGAGAGAGCAATATTCAGTCTTCGACGACTGCGACGACTTGATCTTCTTCCACAGCATCTTCCGGCTGTACCAAGAGCTCTGTCACCGTACCCGTTTGAGGACTTTCCACCGGGATTTCCATTTTCATTGACTCGAGAATCACAAGCACATCGCCCTCGGTGACGCTATCACCAACCTCTACCTCTACCTTCCATACAGTCCCGGTGACTTCGCTTTCGACTGGATACCGTGCCATGTTGATCTCCGCCAAACAGGCGTTTATAGCAGATCACCAACGAAGGCGGTATCAAGGTTCGCCTCGATAAAACGAGCACTCTCCAAGATGCGGCACAAGAGTGGCGCATTGGTTTTCACGCCATTCACCTCCATCGCACGTAGGGCAATTAATGTACGACCGATGGCTGTTTCTCGAGTCGCCCCTTTGCCAATCACCTTCGCTAACAATGGATCATAGTATGGCGTCACGGTATTCCCCTCCCGATAACACGCTTCGATGCGGACACCTTCCATCTCTGGAACCCTAAAAACACTTAGGTGACCTGGACAAGGCAACATGCTTCCCGGATCTTCCGCATAAACCCTCGCTTCAACCGCGTATCCGTCCATCTTCGGTTGCTCAAGGAGGAGGCTCGAAAGTTTTTCCCCAGACGCAATTCGTATTTGCAGCCCGACAAGGTCCACTCCGGTAACTTCTTCAGTTACACCGTGTTCCACCTGTAATCGCGTGTTCATTTCCAGGAAACCAAAACGGCCCTGGCTATACATTGTTTCCACCGTACCTAAACTGTCATAGCCTGCCAAAGCCTCCACGGCCCGCCTGGAAAGCTCGTCAATGTCAGCACGGGCTATTTTCGGCGCGGGAGATTCTTCAATGAGTTTCTGATGTCGCCGCTGCACCGAACAGTCGCGTTCGTAGAGGGCCATTAACGATTCGCCATCGCCGATGAGTTGCACTTCGACATGTCGTGAGTCCCATAGAAACTTCTCTAGAAATATCGTCGATTGTCCAAACGTTCGTTCCGAAATATGGCTTGCCGTCGCGTACGCCGCCGTTAACGCTTCAGGATCGTCGGCAACGATCATGCCGATTCCGCCTCCGCCCGCCGCTGGTTTTAATATCACCGGGTAACCGATTGATTCCGCCGCTTCCAATAACATCGCCTGGTCAAGAATCAGCCCGCTCCCGGCATGCATCGGAAAGCCATTTTCTTGCATCCATTGTCTGGCTCGAGTCTTCTCCCCCATACGTTCTAACCAACTCGCTGAAGGCCCGATGAACTTTAAGCCGGCTGCCTCAACCGCTCGTGCAAAGTCGGCGTTTTCCGCCAGGAAGCCGTATCCGGGATGAATGGCGTCCACGTCGGCACGTTGCGCAGCCGCAACAAGTTCTTTGCCATTTAAGTACGTATCAACGGGCCGGTAACCAGGCAAACGCTCGGCGCTCGACGCTTCGTTAACGTGCGGCAATCCCGAATCGATGTCTGAATAGACGGCAACGCTTTGGCAGTCGAGATCGTCACACGCACGGATGATACGTCGTGCGACTGCCCCTCGATTGGCCACCAATATGCGCTTAAACATTGGCCAGTCCCGCCGCTACGTAGGCTGCGTAGTTACGCCATACCGCGTCAAATCGTCTCACCCCAAGGGTGGTTACTGCCGACGTGCATCGACCGCCACGAACCGCTTGGCCGACCGCGACGCTAATCGACAGTGCGACGTCACCCAAATCGTTGATCAGGAACATGTCGGCTCGACTGTCGCCAAAATGACCCGAGGGACGAGGCAGGGGTTCGGCATCAAGTTCCGCAAGAACTCGCCCACGTAAATCATCGTCTAGTAGTTCGGCCGTTTGTTCGATGACCCATCGAGAAAGGACATCCGGTTGCTCACACTGCCGTTTATACGCTTCCCACCGCATGGGTCAGAGAACGAGATCTTCTCCCGTGAGCCGAGAGTACGCTTCGAGATATTTCGCCATGGTGTCATCGATCACGTGATCTGGTAACACCGGTCCCGGGGGCGTTTTGTCCCACGTCCCTGCTGCAACCAGTTGTTCCAAGTAATTACGCACGAATTGCTTGTCAAAGCTCGGCTGCTCGGATCCTGGTTCCCACAAATCAGCGGGCCAAAAGCGCGAGCTGTCCGGCGTGAATATTTCATCGATCAGTATCGGCGTCGTCGCTCCAGAAGGAACGCCAAATTCAAACTTTGTGTCGGCTAAGATAATCCCGCGCTCCAACGCATAATCCCGAGCCGTTCGGTAAAGCGAAAGAGTCGTTTCTTCGAGCCACTGCATGGTTTCGATCCCAACGATCGCGACCCCTTGTTCGAAACTGATGTTCTCGTCGTGTAAACCGGCTTCGGCTTTGGTGGATGGTGTGAACAATGGTTGGTCCAACCGGTCACTGTTCACCAAACCCTTCGGCAGTTCAATGCCACATACACGGCCCGTTGTTTGGTAGTCCTTCCAACCGCTGCCCGTGATGTAACCCCTCGCAATGCATTCGATCGGTACGACTTCTGTTGCCCGGCAAAGCATGATTCGGCCGCTGAGAAGCTCCTGTTCTTCATCGCTAAGGCCGCTTACGTCTTCTGTCGCCGTTGAGACGAGGTGATGATTCATCCCGTCAGCAAAGTAGTCGAACCAAAATCGGGAGATTTGGGTCAAAACGATACCTTTGCCAGGTAAACCGTTGGCCATGACCACATCAAAAGCGCTCGTCCGATCGGTAGCAACGATCAACAATCCGGGATCGCCATCGGGAAGCACAACGTCGTATAAATCCCGAACTTTGCCGCTTCTCTTGTTGGGCAGATCCAGATCGGTCTGCATCACTAGCCGTACCATGTTCTTTTACGTTTCCTTATGCGCTATTGCCGCCATCGGCGGCGTAAACCGAGCCCGTAATCCAGCCTGCGTCGTCACTGGCGAGGAACAGCATGACCCGAGCGATGTCGATCGGCTCAGCATACCTGCCCATGGGGATCCGTTCGACTAGGCGGTCATGAATTGAAGCACCTGCGCCTGGGGCAATGCCTTCCTCCAAGCTACGCATCATACGAGTCTCGACGGGGGACGGATTGACCGTGTTGACTCTTATGTTCATTGACGCGTACTCCTTGGCCACCGACCGCATCAGACCAATCACTGCATGTTTGCTAGTGGAATACGGAGCGACATTCGGGCCGCCGGATAAGCCAGCGACGCTCGAGGTAATAACGACACTACCGCCGCCACATCTCAACATGGCTGGGATAACGGACTTCAACCCGAGCCAGACGCCTTTCACATTGACGGCCATGACACGGTCGAAGGTCTCCTCGTCGTAATCAAGCGTAGGTTTTACCGCACCTTCGATGCCCGCGTTAGCGAGCAGGATGTTTACTGCCCCATAACGCGCCTCAGCAACTGCGATCATCTCATCGTTTTCGTCAGCGTTCGTCACATCAGTCACACAATAACTAACTTGATTACTACCAATATCGTCCACGGCCGCAGCCAGCGATTCCTCACTCAAGTCAGCGATCAAGACGCTTGCCCCTTCTTCGGCGAAAAGTCGTGCAGCGGCTCTCCCGATGCCCCCTGCACCGCCCGTGATGACCGCCGTCTTCCCCGCTAGTCTCATCGTTTCATCCTATCGTCGGGCCCTCGCCCAAATATCAACTTTCGAGAGCCGTACGAAAATCTTCAATCAAATCGTCGATCTCTTCGATCCCAACGGAAATTCGGATGAGCGACTCCGCGATGCCCATCTCCTTCCGCCGAGCAGGCCCCATCTCATAATAGATCGTCTGCGATACCGGTATCGCAAGTGTCCGGTTGTCACCCAGATTGCTCGACTTAATGACGACCTTGAGCCGATTCAAGAAATCAAACGGCTCCAATTCTTGGTTCAATTCGAACGAAAACAACGCACCGGGTTTTCTAAAAAGCTGAGCACTCCTCTGAAACTGTGGATGATGGCTTAACCCGGGGTAGTACACGTTAGCAACCTTCTCGTGGTCATCCAAGAACTCGGCCAACGTTTGAGCGCTGGCGGACTGCTTCTCCAGTCGTAGAGCCAAGGTTTCAGAACCAATACTGATGTGATGCGCGGCTTCAGCGCCGAGAGCCGCTCCAAAATCCCGGAGACCTTTTTTCCGAATCTGGGTCATTCCCCATTTCGATGAATCGCCTTTCTTATAAACCTCTTCAATGCGTGCATAGGACGACCAATCGTATTGTCCGGTATCAGTTATCGCCCCACCCAACGCATTACCGTGTCCACAGATGTATTTCGTCAGGCTGTTAACCACGAGGCTCGCACCAACGTCAATCGGCTGAAAAAGGTAGGGCGAGGTCATGGTGTTATCGACGATGTAGACGATCCCTTGGTCACGACATAGCGCGCCAATCGCCTCCAGGTCACTCACTTGAGTACGAGGATTGGCGATGGTTTCAACGAATACCATCTTGGTGTGTTCGGTCAACGCGGACTCCACCGCTTTGACGTCCGTGGCATCGACAAAAGAGACGTCGATTCCGTGAACGTCAAAGCTACCAAACAGGCTGTTGGTATTGCCGAACAAAAACGAGCTCGACACAAGATGATCCCCCGACCGCATCAACGCGAACAACATCGTTCCAATAGCCGCCATGCCCGTTGAAAAACAAATGGTCTGGCGTCCTTTTTCCATCAGGGTAATCTGTGACTCAAGCGCGCTAACGGTCGGGTTGACCTGGCGTCCATAGGAGTAGCCCGAGCTGTTACCCTGGAAAACGTCGGCGAGATCCTGGACATCGTCGTATCCGTACGCCACGGTCGCATGGATGGGTTTGTGTATTGAGCCGTGCTCTACCGGGCTCGATCGGTCCGAATGAATAATTCGCGTCGTGAAACCGACCATTGGCTGCTTATCCAAATTGGGCCGGCGACTATATCAGATCGTCCGGGCCGGGTATGGCGGCCGGCATATTTGCCTCAACCGGGGTTTCAATCAGCTTCAGCGGGCGTTTCCACAAAGGGCAGCGACCACAAATTAAACACGCGCGACAAGGCTGAAATCGCCAAGACATGCCGCAACGACCCATCGACGATGGCTGCACGAATCTGATCGATCGTATAAAGATGCACCGCGATGGCTTCGCCTTGACCTAGATCCTGAGCATCGTTTTTGGTCACGCCTCGCGCAAGAAAGTGGTGACACAAATGTGGATGAATCGCCGGATTGGGTTGTACGGCTCCCAACGACTCCCAATGACCACCGCTGTACCCCGTTTCCTCTTTAAGCTCTCTTTGTGCCGCGAGCAACGGAGTTTCACCGGCATCAACCATGCCGCCAGGCGTCTCAATCGTGCAGGAACCGGTACCAAACCGATATTGCTCGACCATCACGGACTTGCCGTCCTCGGTGAGCGCAACCACGTTGATCCAGTCAACCGATTCGAGTACTACGCGTTTCAAGGTTCGGTCTTCGATTGGGTGTTTTAGCCAATCGAAACGGACCGTGAGGATGCCTAGATCGGGGCCCGGTTCCGAACGTACCTTTTGCCACTCAAGCTGATTGTCCATCAAATCCCCCCGCACTTCCGATGACATACCCCCTCGAAACAACCCGACGCGCAAAGACCTTATCGCGACATTTGGCCAAAGGGCCTTGGCTTCCTTGACCTAACTTTACGTCTACGAATCAATCTCTTTCCCATAATTCAGAAGCGTGGACGCTTTGCGTTTCACCGACGAACTTAGGTCTCGTCAGGGTGCTGCATTCCTTGCTGATGTAGCTCCGATGTCATGCCGTCCAGGTGACGACCCTCTCGTACCGATTCCACCATCGCGTCAACCGAAGCATAGTCCGTAACCGAATTCAGTGTCGTCAGTGTGGGATAAATCATTTGCCAATCCCCGTCCTCGTGCCGCTGCAAGGCTTCGGCTGGCGAAATCCACTCCCCAGATACCGTCTCTCGCGTGTCACCCACCGCTTCTTGTCCGCGCGGCATGGCCGCCAGAAAAAAACGGGTGTCGAAACGAGCCGGTGCGGATTCTGGAGTAATCCAATGACTGAAGTAATGCACCCGTTCAGTCGCTAACTCAAGTCCCTCACTTCGCACAAGCGTCCCAAAGTCGACTTCGCCCGCGAGTAGGCGTTCTCGTAGCCCCCGATAGTGTGTTCGCTCCGCATCGTCTCGAAAATAAAAGTCGCCGCCCTGCCTTCGAGCGAGAAGCACGCCGCTTTCCTCGAAACATTCTCGTATGACCGTTACCCAATAACGAATGGCGTTGTCTTCGACGCCCAATTTTCTTGACGCCATTTCGTCATCTAATCCGAAGCACAATCCTTCGAGATCCGCATCTTCGGTATCGACTTTGCCGCCAGGAAACACGTGCAAATCTGGGAAAACACCCCGGCCCGGCCGCTGCAGCATGAATAGTTCGGGTCCGCTCTCGCCGGATCTAACGATAAGTACCGTTGCCGCTTTACGAATCTTGACCACTTGGCCTCACGCTCACTAACGCATTCAAACGGGGACTTCTCCTCAGCACATTATGGAAATTGTTCGATCAATGGCCCTGAAATCAAGTCAACCGTCGACCGCCGTATCCTCTTCCACCACCTCGGACTCCGAGATAACAAGATCGTCCAACGACGTCTCGATTCTTTCCGCAAGGTAAGACGCAAGTTCAAAATGGCCTTCCTGTCGGTCCGATGAAACTACATAGCGGGAAGTCGCTGAGTCGTCTTCGGGTTTTTCTATGCGCACGATAGAAAGGCGCTGCGCCCCGTCGTCGTCACTAACAACGTAGGTCATCAACGGATCGTCACCGATAGCTTCTTCATGGACGTCCATAACGGTGAGGTTCCGGAAACGATTGATGAACGTTTGCACAGCGTCCTGATCAAGGGCCCGGTTTTGATCCGACATCCACCCTTTGTCGTCATCCTTGGAAAGGGTAAAGACGCCCTCAAGCACAAGCTCACGCACTTCACCCACCGGTTGCAGTATCGATCGGTCAAGCCACGAGGAAGTGTCCATCCCGGCCTCATATGCGGAAAACTTGATGCTGTAGACAGCCCCACCCAAGGCCGCGCGTGCGTGCACCTTTTGATAGCCGGGCGACGTTCCGAGATAAAGTCCGCCCAAGACGTTATCGGCATCGGAAAGAACGATGTGGCGTTGGTGATTTTCCTTCGTGACTTCGAAACGCTCGGCCGTCGAATCCTGCTCGGCCACGGGCCAGCCACTGTTAGTGTTCGCCAACTTGGTGAGGAATTGTTCGACCTTATCTCCGTCAGCCGGAATACCCGACTCGAATCGCCAATCATCGGCGTTCCGCACGAGAGTTACACGACGTTCATCGTCACTCGCCGAAATTTCGACTTTCTGGATCACCCCCGGTTCAAAACTTAGCAGGACTGCAGGCTCGAACTCCTCTTCATTGAGTCGAAGCCCCCAGACCACTGCAACGAGAATCAGTTGGACAACAAGAATCGTGATTAGCACCGACCGCTTCACGGAGTCTCTCCCAAAATTTCCTGGTATCGACTTCGGCGCTTTCCGCCGTTGTATCCATGCACCAGAAAAACGACAAAAACCATCAACAAGGCCAACGCATAATTACCGTATTCGAATAGACGCTGACTCAGATCGCCGAGTGGCGGCAACGTACTCGCGTACTGGTTTCTGCCTCGGATGGTTTGCAAGACTTCGTCTTCGACTGCCCAATCCACCAGGTTTTGGACCAAATCGAGCGGTTTAGTGTACAGCTGACCATTGGCGACACCGACCAATTGAATGATCTGGTCCGAAACAAAAGAGCCCGAACCAAGCACCAGCAAGCGTGCGGATTCAGGAGATCGCTTAATGACGCTAGAGACGACGCCCGGACCGGTCTCCGCTTCATCCTCACTTTCGCCACTGCTCGCGTCTGCAGGTTCTTCGGGCTCTAACGCGTCGTCTACTAGCAGCAGTGGTGACTCGTCAAAAAAGGAGTCAAATCGCCCCGAGACAAGGACCCCCAGAAGTTGTCGTCCTTCTTCGCCCTGCGACCTATAGGGCTCAACGATATCCCCGCTTATCTTGGGCATGACGTCGGGCGAATCGTCCCGCCAACTCTTATCGGAACTCCACATCAAACGTTGCACGTCGCGCGCATCAGAACGAAGTTCATCCACGTCGATGGGTGATACCCAAGACATGGTCAGTTGCGGAAGACCAAGGGTGACCGGGTGATCCGGCAGCATCGCCCCGTCACGAATGTCGACAAAGAAAGGATAGTCCAACATTCGGTAATCCTGAAAACTGAACCCACCCACTCTTCGAGTCACGGGTGCTGGGAATTGGGCGTTCTGTGGATCGAGCACCATGGACTTATCGATGGAGATACCGTGGTGATCTAGCCAGGCTTCGAGCCCTGTCGTTTGGGGCACTGCGGAGAGCATCGTTTGGGTCAGCGTGCTACGGAACGCCGAGGCTGCCACAACGACAGTACCTCCTCGCATCAAGTACTGATCGATCGCGAACACCGCGCGCTCATCAAGACCGGTCGGGTCTACGACAAGCAACACGTCAACGTTTGATGGGACGATTCCGGTGAGATCCGCGCTTCGAAGCTCGTGGCTACTACCAAGAACGTCCCGTAGACCGGCAAATTGGTTTCCCGGCATCTGTTGACCACCTGGGTACTGGGGAGGCGGAGGAGGCGGTGTATACAGTTCCACCGTCTTCATCAACCCCGACGCAAACCGCTTGAGCGCTTCTTCCATACCCCGCGCAAGACCGTCTCGGTCGAACGATTCGGGAATGGGGATCTGCACGAAGGTCGTGTCGTCCGAGAGAATGAGGTAAAAATAAAACGTGCTGGAGTCGAAGAGACTCGCCGCCATGGGGCCGAACCCAAATTTTGTCGCTATCTCCTCCGCGACCTGACCATCGCCGGCCTCCGGATCAACGATTTCCCAGGAAAACGCGTTCCCAGCCTCCAATCCCGTAGCTTCAAGCAGGTCTGATAAAGATCCTTTTAACGACGCGAGCTCTTGTGGCATGCGTTCGTCAGACGAAATGTAGCCGGTGAAACGGATCGGCTGAGCAATGTTGGACCAAACACTGTCACCTCCTTGAAAATCGTAGAGCACCTTCTTGATGCTTCGCGTGACGGCGTATTCCGGGTTCGGCAGCCATACGTCGAGATCGGTCTCACCTTGCTGCTTGACATCAATCAGCTCGCGAAAGCTCAACACTTCGTACTCATCTCCATATTGGACGAGTACATCGAAATAAGAATTGACCAAACTGGCTTCGTGCCGATCAGCTGTCTGAAACGGCACCGGGCGAATCCCGTACTTGCTGTTCGCCTCATCCTCCAACTCGGCATCCTCGGCTGGATTGACGATCTCCACGCGCACTCGATCGCCACCTGCGAATCCGTATTCGCTTAATAGATCCTGCATTTGCGGCACCAACGGCGCTAACAACGGATGCGTTTTTGTACTGAAATAGCCACGGATTAGTAACGGTTCGCGTAACCGCTGCAGGTAGTGCAGCGTTGCTCCGGACATCGAATACTGGTCACCACGCGTAACGTCCCAACGCATCCAATTACCCGCACCGTGCAGCCAAACGTTAGCCACAAGCACATTGGCCACAACTAAACCCAACAACATTTGTGTGCGCCGGTGACGAACGGGCGGAGCATCTTCTGACCAGCCTTGACGCGTCAAGGCATAGGTATTTAGCGCGAGAAAAACTAGCGCTATGGAAACGTAGAAATAGAGATCTCGAACATCGAGCATACCGCGCGTGATCGATTCAAAGCGTGAACCTGAACCAAGCATTCGCAACAGATCCGCACTGTTGTTATCCACTAAATCAAGCAGGAAGGGGCTTCCAATCAAATAGAAAGATCCACAAGCCAACGACGCCAAAATCAACGCGACGATTTGATTCTCAGTCCTAGCGCTAACGAATAGACCAACCGCAATATAACTTGCGCCTAGGAGAATCGCGGCCACGTAGCCAGCAATAATCGGTCCCCAGTCCAATCCCGTTAGGCTGCTATCGACCATCGCCAATGTGAACGGGAGCGGTAACGTAAGTACCAGGGCAATGCCAAGCAACGCCCAGCAAGCAAGAAACTTCCCGAACACAAGCTCCCAAGTTGCCGCAGGAAGCGTGAGGATAAATTCCTGAGTTCCACTGCGACGCTCCTCACTCCACATTCGCATGGTGAGCGCCGACGATAGAAAAATTAGCAGGACCGGCATCCATTCGAACATCGGCCGAACGTCCAGGATATTTCGCACAAAAAAGGCCTCGCCCCAAAAGAACACGAACAGCGTGAAACCGAGGAAGGCGAGTAAGAATAGGTACCCTATCGGCGACCCGAAGAACTGGATCAGCTCTTTGGAAGCGACCTTCATGGTCTTGCTAGCCAGCATCTGGGACCTCGCTGACTTCCCGGAAGAGTCGTTCCAAATCACGTTGCATGGGGGCTAAGCTGTGGATAGGGATGTCTTTTGTTACCAGCTCGCGTGCCACCAGAGCCGCAAACTCGGCCAAATCGTCTCTTTCGCTTGTCAGAAGTATCCGTCCGTTTTCGGTGATAACTGTCACCGATGCGTCGAACGCGTTCTCGACGTCGCTCGGACTTGCCGAGGTGCGTAATTCGATCGTGTCGGCACGTTTCAAATCCTCGAGCTGTTCGTCGATCACCAGCTCGCCGTCACGCATGATCAACACGCGGTCACAAATGGCGTCAACTTCTTGCATGATGTGGGTCGAGAGGATCACCGTCGCTGTCGTGGCGAGCTCCCTCATTAGACGACGCATTTCTTGGGTCTGACGAGGATCAAGCCCGTTGGTTGGTTCGTCGAGGATGAGCACTGGGGGCTTGTGTAATATCGCTTGTGCAACGCCAACCCGCTGCTGATAGCCGCGAGATAGGGTGCCAATCTTGTCATAGGCCCGAGATCCCAATTCCATCGACTCGATCACATTCTTTAGCCCGGACTCGGCTTCCCGCGCCGCCATACCCCGCAGACTTGCAGCAAACTCAAGGTAGTCGAAAACCGACATATCCGCATATAGCGGTCGATTTTCGGGCAGATAACCGATCTTCTGTTGCACTGCCACGGGTTGGTCCTGGACATCGATGCCGTCCACCAACCCTCGCCCCGCGCTCGGTTCGAGGTATCCGGTGAGCATCTTCATAACGGTGGTTTTACCCGCTCCGTTGTGGCCGAGAAGGCCAACGATCTCCCCAGACCCAACCTCAAAACTAACCTCAGAGGCAGCTGTTACGTCACCGTAATGTCTTGTAAGTCCCTCAGCCTTTATCACTACTGACTTTTCCTTAGCAGTACTTCGAAATCACGCAGGCCGCATAGATTAATGTCCAAAAAAAACAAATTCCATCCCTTAGGCCTCGACAGATACGACGCCTTAACCCAGGCTACGCACATGGATC
The DNA here is from genome assembly GCA_963992075.1 of uncultured Pseudomonadales bacterium. GTDB lineage: Bacteria > Pseudomonadota > Gammaproteobacteria > Pseudomonadales > Azotimanducaceae > UBA11889. The sequence continues at coordinate 15,682 of CAXDSX010000006.1, forward strand.
TCAGTTGCACGATCCCCGGCCCCGCGGGGAATTTAGAAGCCGTGGTCAATGACTCGAACTCGGGCTCTTGGGTCATACTATGTCATCCGCACCCCCTCTATGGCGGTTCGATGTTCGACGCCGTTCTCGACGCTGTCGAAGAAGCCGTGTCCCCTCTGCGCCTAAGCACCTTACGGTTCAATTTTCGCGGCGTGGGATCAAGCGAAGGTGAGCATGATCACGGAAACGGTGAAGTCAATGACTTACTCTCAGTAGTGGAGTGGCTCCACCAAGCCAAGAGCCCCTCAGAAGTCTCAGTCGCTGGCTATTCGTTCGGCTCAGTCGTGGCTAGCCGAGGTGTCGCGAATAGCAGCAAGTTTTCTCGTCTCGTGTTGATCGCGCCACCAACGTCTTCGATGGCTTTGGCGGATGGCATAACGGTACCCGCGCGTGTGATCGTCGGCGACGCTGATCCATTTGTCGATCTTCGGCAGCTCAGAGAGTGGCAACAAGCCCAAAAAGATGTAGCAATCGTCACGATCCCTGGAGCCGATCACTTTTTTGGCGCACAAACCCTGGATCTACAATCGGCCGCGTCGGCTATTTTCAGAGAAGCCCTGCACCCGTGATCCAGCCGTGACCAACAAATACGACGGCATAACCGGCTAGGCCGATTAACGCCGGCAACCACAAGTCGTTCCAATCGAGCTTAGCTCGACCCGTTACAACGGCACCGAACGGGAGATTCGATGTGCGTGCAGCAAAGCCGGGCCAAATGCCGTCTTGCTCGCGAGCGATGCGCATATCGATCAAGTACGTACCGAAGACTGAGACAAGACCCAACGTCCCGAAGAAAACGAGCGAAGCCAGATCGCCGTTCGCCACCATATGACCTAACACCCACAGCGCTAAACCCCACTGAAACGGATGGCGGGTAATGCAGATGACGCCTCTGGGCTCCGTCGCCAACTCATCCTCTTTCCCAAGACTCGTTGGATTCTTGGTCGAGAACGCTCCCACAATAAGGATGAAAGAAAACCCGACCATGACGTACGTTACCCACCAGTGAGCTGGGCTTGGTACCCACAAGTATGGACTCACCGGTCGGTTCGCGTAGTTCAAAATCATGAACCCAAGTGTCAATATCGCGACGACCGAGTACACGATGAGGTAGCCGTTGCGGCCAAGTCGCTCGATCAAGGCGTGCCGACACGACGTACTGCTGATTCCTAAGTGTGAAAGCAAGAACAAACCGCTCGCGAAAACCAACGTTAACAACACCATGCCTCATCCATAAATCAGGGTTTAATCCTGCATCCGCAGAGCACAAAAGCCAACCAAAGGAGCTGTGGTAGGCTCATTGTTATCAGCATTGGGGGGGAGCGATGCGTGACGTTACTGGAAAGGTTGCATTCATCACTGGCGGTGCCAGTGGCATGGGCTTGGCAATGGCGCGTTCATTTGCGGCTGCCGGCATGCAGGTCGCTATCGCAGATATCGAACAAGACGCGCTCGATCGCGTTAAAGCCGAGTTCGACGCGAGCAACGCCAAGGTCATTACGCTACAAGTCGACGTAACCGATCGAGCCGCGATGGAAGCTGCGGCCGAGGCTACCGAAGCCGCTTTTGGGAAAGTCCACGTCCTCGTCAACAATGCTGGAGTTGCCGTCGGTGGATCGCTGGATGAGATGTCGTACGAAGATTGGGATTGGGTCATGGGCGTTAACCTCGATGGCGTGGTCAACGGCCTACAAGCGTTCGTGCAGCGAATTCAAGCCCACGGTGAGGGTGGCCATATTGTCAATACCGCCTCCCTCGCGGGCCACATCGCGATTCCAGGACTAGGCGTTTATACCGCGACCAAATACGCGGTCGTTGGTATATCCGAAACGCTCCGCGCTGATCTCAAGCAACACAACATCGGGGTTTCCGTGCTTTGCCCCGGCGTGGTCAACACCAATATTTTCGATTCTGGACGCAACCGGCCCAGCCATCTCCAGGGCGAAAAAGATACCTCGCAAATAGACCTCCCGGGCGATGCCAGGGAGCTCGAACCGGAGCAGCGTGTGGCCGAAATGATGGCCCGAGCGCTGGATCCGGCCGTGGTCGGGGATATGGTTCTACATTCGATCCAGGAGGACGAGTTCTACATTTTCTCGCATCCGGAAGTCGAACCAATGGTCGCTGGAAGGGCGGCCGAAGTCACCGACGCCTTCGCGCGATGGCGTAAATACCGCGAGGATCACGACATCTGAACACCGAGTTGAACTCGGCTTTGATCGGTGTCGCCGGAAGCGCCGCAAAGCTCCAAACACCTGCTCTGGTTATCGATTTAGTTCGCTTTAAAAACAACCTTGAGACCATGAGCACGCACTGCCAAAAGGCAGGTGTCGCCTTGCGTCCCCATGCCAAGACCCACAAATGCTCGGCCGTAGCAAAACTGCAAATTGAAGCCGGTGCGAGTGGTATTTGTTGCGCAAAATTGGGAGAGGCCGAGGCTATGCAGGCAGCGGGTGTTCAAGACATTCTGCTCACGTCACCCGTCGTTACCTCAAGCGGAATCGATCGCCTGCTCCAGTTGAATGAGAGCGGCGCTAGTATTGTCGCCGTTGTGGATAACCCGCTGAACGGCGAAGCACTCAACGCCGCCGCACGAAAGTTCAGTACGCCGTTAAAAGTCCTCCTCGACCTCGACCCAGGTCTACACCGTACGGGCATAGAACCGGGTCCCAGCGCAGTGAAACTCGCGCAGCAACTTTCCGAATCCAGGCACCTCGATTTCGCTGGGCTACAAATGTACGCGGGGAACCTGATGCACGTGGCGCCTTTTAACGAGCGTCGGGAGCAATCGATGGCGGTCATGGAAAAGCTGGCTGGGTTCCGAAACGAACTTCAACAGCGGGGTATCGCTTGTCACATTACCAGCGGCGGTGGAACGGGCACGTTCGACATCGATCCAGCAACGGGTGCACTCGATGAACTTCAAGCAGGATCGTATGCATTCATGGATCGACAATACAACGAAATAGAGACCAGACAGAGCGACCACCCAGCATTTTTTACCTCGCTTTTCGTCCAGACGACGGTCGTATCCACGAGCCACGACAATCTCGTCACTACCGACGCCGGACTCAAAGCCTTCGCAACCGACGATAAACCTCCTCAGCTCCACGAAGGTGGCCCACAAGACGGTCGTTATTTCTTTTTTGGTGACGAACACGGCGGCGTTCGCTGGCGTACTTCCGAGGTGTTGTCTATAGGCGACTGGATGCGTGTCATCACGCCCCACTGCGACCCAACGTTTAATTTATATGACGTTGTTCACGTCGTTGATGGAGACACCCTTGTCGACATTTGGCCCATCGAGGCCCGGGGACGTTCCATGTAGCTGTGGGTCGTTATAGGCCCTTTACGAACGTCGCGACTGCACTAAGTACCTCATTCGGCCGTTCGCTCAACATGAAGTGACCGCAATCGTCCAGCCTGACGATCTCGGCATGCGGCAATGCCTTGGCGACTTCAAGTCCCGCTCGAGAAGGAGTCATTAAATCGGCACCCGCCGCAATGACGAGTGAAGGAGAAACAATCTCTTGTGAAACTCCCGAATAACTGTTGCACGCTCCCAGATCGGCGTGAAGGACTCCCCGGCCAGCGCGTTCAAGCAGTCTTTCGCCCGTGCCCATCATCCATACGCCGGGATTGCTATTAGCACCAACCTTTCCCTGGGACGAATGACTCCAGGTATTAATCATCTCAATCGCGGCATGATGATTGTCGGCCGCCGCGGTCATCAGCGCTTCCGTAACCGGCATCGGGACCGATGTGCCCAAAAGCGCAACGGCTCGACATCGATCCCGCTGATCAACGGCAAACCGATGGGCGACCAGCGAACCCATGCTATGGCCAACGACAATCGACTGGTCGAAGCCAAGCGCATCAACGACCGCGGCTAACCAGTCAGCCATGGCATCAATCGTATCCAGCGGCACGCCTTGGCTCCGCCCATGTCCGGGTAGATCAATGGCGGCAGCGTTAAACCCATGTCGCGCAAAATACCGAGACATCATCACCCAGATGGAGTGGTCCATCCCCGCACCATGGACAAATACAATGGCCGGGGCACCGGGCTGGTGTCGAGAAGTACCCGTCGACACAAATACGCGTTCTGCGTTTACGTCAAGGTACATCGTTAGGTTCTTTGCGATCGACGTAACCCACGTGCTAGGTCCTCGATCAAGTCGTCCGGATCTTCCAATCCGATGGAAAGTCGAACAAGGCCTTCGCCAATGCCTGCGTTCGCAAGCGCTTCCGGGCTCATGCGGTGATGGGTCGTACTCGCCGGGTGAATGACCAGAGATTTGGCGTCGCCAATATTGGCCAAATGCGAAAAGAGAGAAAGCGCTTCAATGAACCTTCGTCCGGCATTTCGTCCGCCTTTGATATTGAAACTGAATACGGCACCTGCGCCTTTTGGCAGCAATCGGGAGACGAGTTCCCGGTCCGGATGCGAATCGAGCTCCGGATAGAGCACGGATTCTACGGCTTCGTGTTCGTCCAAAAAGGCAACAATATGACGGGTGTTTTCGACATGGCGCTGCATACGCAACGGTAGGGTTTCAAGACCCTGCAGCACATGAAACGCCGTCGTCGGTGCCATGCAAGCACCAAAGTCCCGAATGCCCTCTTTCCGTGCCCGTGTGATGAAAGCAAGCGGCCCAAATTCCTCGGCGAAAACCAACTCGTGGAAACCCTCGTAGGGCTGAGTCAACGTCGGGAAACGGTCCGAGGCTTCCCAGTCGAACGTGCCACCATCGACCAACAAACCACCGATAACGATGCCGTGTCCGCTCAAGAATTTCGTGGCCGAATGCACCACGATATCAGCACCGTGCTCGAGGGGTTTGCACAAGTACGGCGTTGCAAACGTTGAATCAACCACTAATGGCATGCCGGCATCATGAGCAACTTCAGCAAGCGCTAACAAATCAAGCACCTCGAGTCCGGGATTCCCCAAGATCTCTCCGAATAACAATTTGGTTGAAGGCGTTATTGCCTTTCTGAACGCATCGATCGCGCGAGGGTCGACAAACGTGGTCTCGATGCCAAATCGCGGCATCGTGTACTCAAGTAAATTGTGGGTGCCGCCGTACAGCGATCTCGACGCGACGATGTGATCCCCAGCAGAACAAATGGTTGCGATGGCAAGATGCATGGCGGCTTGGCCACTGGCCGTTGCGATCGCGCCAACACCTCCTTCCAAAGCAGACACTCGTTCTTCCAATACCGCGTTAGTGGGATTTGAAAGCCTCGAATAAACGTGTCCTGCTCGCTCTATATTGAAGAGCCCAGCGGCGAAATCGGAGTCGGGAAACACGAACGAGGCTGACTGATAAATCGGCGTTGCCCGAGCACCAGTCACCGGGTCTGGCTGCTGTCCCGCGTGCAGCGTCAGCGTGTCAAATCCCGTCGTTCGGGGCCCTTCATGTTCAGACATCGCAATCAAACTCCATCTCACGGGTCCGGGATAGAACCGAACCGAAACTTCATGATGACCGCTTGCGACCTTCCACTACAAGCCCACCGTCAAAAACATAGGTGCTATCAATCCACCTTTGACACCCAGCAAGAGATGGGTAATCCGAGCTGGACGCATGCACCTTCGCCGGGCAACATGGGCTCATGTACGAGCACACCGATTATCCCCTTCGCAAGCATCTTGTCGAAGCGCACGAGAAGGTCTGGGAAAACATCGCAGAACCAGGGCCTTTTTGGACGGGGGCAGAACGAACTTCGATGGTGGCCGAATCCCGTGCTGCCACAAGCTGCCATTTGTGCGAGGCACGTCGACAAGAACTCTCCCCTTACGCCATTGATGGAGCACACAACAGCGAGACGGACTTGGACGATGTGATCATCGACATGATCCACCGGATTCGATCAGACCCGGGCCGCATCACGCGAAACATGTTCGATCAGGTCATGAACGCGGGTATCTCTCCCGAACGCTATATCGAAGTCGTCAGCGTTGTGAATTCGTCAGTCATCATCGACACGTTACACGCGGCGTTGGGTCTCCCCCTCGCTGCGCTTCCAAGCCCAAAACCTGGAGAGCCCACAGGACAACCCCCTGCCAATGTGACCGACGAGGGTGCGTGGGTTCCAATCGCGGTAGGTAATGAACGACCTGGTTTGATTAACGGCCTGAGCAACAACCGTGAACCCAACATTGCACGTTCTATGGGGCTTGTGCCCAGTGCGGTGCAACTCTTCTTTACCGCATTTCGGCCCCATTACGCGTTGCAAAACATCCCCCTTGATCTCCAACAATCTCAGGCAGAATTCATCGCATCTCGCGTTTCCGCACTGAACCAATGTTTCTACTGAACCACTTCACATGCGATGCTGCTCCGGGCGAGCGGCCAGTCAGAGCAAACGGACTACGACCTTAACTCGGTCACCGACAACGAGATCGACTCAGGCGTCGATTCTAGCCATTGGCTAAGATCCTTGACCGAAGCGGCCATTCAAAGCCAATGGGACGACCTCGCAAGCATTCGCGATCAAGCGGGCACGGCCATGGGTACGCAATCCATGGTGGATGCACTTGTGGTCGCGTCCGGGTTCAACGGAATCACGCGAGTTGCCGATGCAACGGGTATTCCACTCGATGAGAATACCCAGGAAATGACCGTCGACATGCGCGAGTCCACGGGAATCGAACGATTCAACTACAACGAAAAATCAGATCGGTACGACCTGGTCACGTCGTGACCACGTAACGCCGTTGGAGTTCGGCGAGGTCTCGTGCGTCGAGGCCCAAACCTTGCTCAAGATATCCGTCAACCGAGTCGTACAACTTCTCCATTGCGCGAAATGAAGCTCTTAGATACTCAACGCGAACGCCCGCGACGGACTTGATCATCTCAAGGTCGGGACTCGATGAGCCGTATCGTTGTCGAACGCGAGGAAGAATAAATCCCTCGAAATCGATAACGCTATTGGTCAATAAGTAGTCTTCCTCAATACTCTCCCGATCGACGCCCAGCGACGCAAGAATCAGTGCGACGGCGAGACCTGTTCGATCTTTTCCCGCCGTACAATGGACCAAGAATCCTCCGTCACGCGTACCCAACAGCGCCGCAAATACCTCACGATAGTTTTCGGTATGGTCGTGGACAAGATCTTCGTGAATCGCAACCATGAACTTTATTCGTTGGTCACCGTTAGTGGGGCGGTTTCGCAGCAGCTGCTGCATCGAACGTGCATTACCAGGGTCGATCGAAAGCACCGTTTGTTTAGGGTCTTCGGGGGGCAGTGGTGTCGGGTCATCTACCCGCTCGTCTTCGCGGCGTAAGTCACATATATGTCGTATATCCAACCCACGAAACGTTCTGAGTCCAGTGGACGTTACATTGGTTAGCGTGCCACAACGAAACAGCTTGCCCACAACGACCCGGTCGCCCGCTACCGTCTGGTAACCACCGAAGTCCCGAAAATTCACGCCGCCTTCAATATCGATAACTCTTGGCATATGCGACTCGCTATGATGTCAGCGACGCTGCCGCAACACATGAGGTTCGCTCGAAACGGGTATCGCCGCCGCAAAGATCAATAACCATTAGATTAAGGACGAATTTCGTAGTAGCTGTTTACCGCCGTTCCGAATTCCAGCCTTGCAAAGCGAGAGAACCCTGCGGTTTCACTCATTTCTCGGGCTACTTGTTCGTTAAATCCCAAGGTTCCCAACCCAGCGCCATCAGGCGTGGACATGCTGGAAGACATGCAAATCATCAGGGAAAAACCATAGAACAGTCCGGCACTGGGATTCTCCGCCAAATTCTCCGCAAAGGTTGGAAAACTCCGAATATCCGAACAAAGCCAGGTCCCGTCAACCTTGAGACAACTACGTATGTCGGCGATAAGCCGGTCCGGGTATGGCGCGTCGTGGATCACATCGAAGGTGGTAACGAAGTCAACGCTGCCATCGCGAGGCAGCGGATCCACTGTCGGGTTAACAAAGCGAACATTTTTCAGTTCGGTTTCGTTCAGATGCGCCTTTGCATTAGCTAAGGCGTGTTCGGACGTGTCGTAACCAACGAAATCGGACTCCGGGAACGCCTCTGCCATCACGAGCGTTGCTTGACCCGCGCCACAGCCAACATCAGCCACGCGCGCACCCGACACCAGCTTGTCAGTCACGCCGTTGAGGGAAGGCAGAATGTTTTGAACCAACTCGTTCCGTGGTACGTAATTGTTAAGCCGCTCGATTCCACAGGCACATGCTTCGCCCTGCTCGTCATAGGTCAGACCTAATCCAGTGCGAAACGAATCGCCCAGTTTCGGCACCGCCTCGTGGGTCGCGACAACGGCTTGAAACCCGGCGGCAAAATAAAAGGGATTTTCGTCATCACAAAGCACAATGGCCGCCTCGGGCGAGAGACTGAATGAATCGTCGTCGGCCGAATAGTCGATCTGTCCAACGCAAGCCTGATGCCTGAGCCATTCGCGTAACCAGCGCTCGTGCAAACCCGTATCCTCGGCAAATTCTACGCTCGTCACGGGCCCGTTATCTCGCAGCTGACGATAAAGACCGAGTTTGTCTCCGACGTGAGAGAGGCTGCAGTTAAAGCCAGCCATCACTTGTTGACTCACCTGTTTGAGGTAGATTTCTAGTTTTTCACGATGTACTTGTGTCGCTTCAGACATAAGAATGTCTCCGGTTGGATCCACAAGGATGCTAACCCATGTACTAGGCTCGAAACTCTGTATCTCAACGAATTGGCTGCCTCGTCGCTAGTCGGTTCCGCTTCGACTAATTATGCGTCCACCATAAAACTGCCCGTCGCTTCGACGACGACAGTATCGTTGTCCTGACGAAGGACCTTGCCCTCGATCTGCGCAACTCGGCCTTTGCGTCGCAACAACCGACCTTCCATCCGCACCGCGGTACCAACCGGGAGTGGTTGTCGATACCTGACATCGGCTCGCGCCGTGAAACAACGTTCGCCCTTTAGAAAGAGCCAGTTGGCCATGACATCATCAAGCAAACAAAAAAGAATCCCACCGTGGACGATCCCGTTATAGCCCGTGTAGTTTTCTGTGGGAACGAATTCGGCCCTGCAGACGTCACCATCCAATCGAAATTGGACCCCAAGACCGTGAGGGTTTCCGGGCCCACAAACAAAGCACCGATTGGCACTACTATCCAACAAATTTTCGCTCCCTACCTCAGACTCGCGACGATCAAGCTATCATAAGCGCGTGTCCCACCTAAGCATCCAACACATACGGGCGTGCGTCGCCGCGCATCAGCCGGTACAGTTTCCCGTTAGTGAAGAAACCCGGCAAGCGGCCGTCGCCGTCGTTCTTCATGAGACCGCCGAGGGATCGAGCATCCTTTTCATCAAGCGTGCACAACACGACGGCGATCCGTGGTCAGGCCACATGGCTTTCCCGGGCGGGCATCGCGACTCGGACGACGTTAGTCTCAAAGCGACTGCCGTTAGAGAGACACAAGAAGAAATTGGACTCGATCTCGATGCAGCAACTTTCCTTGGACCGCTCTCAGAACAGCGCGCGATGCCGCGTGGTCGAACAAGGGATATGCTTGTAGCCCCTTTCATCTTCCAAATCGACACCATTCCAGCCTTTCGCCTAAATCATGAAGTTGACGAGATTGTCTGGGGGGCGCTCGACCACATGCTCGACCGATCTCTCAGCGATACTGAAGCCCGCCCCGTCGGCTCAAGCTCAACCGTATTCAATGGCTATCGACTTAACGGCGAGCACTTCGTTTGGGGATTGACCTACCGGGCATTACAGACGTTCTTCAACGTGTTAGATCCAAGCTACGTGGCTCCCGACGATTAGATCAAGTGTCGCCCGCACGTACATCCGCCGCTTTTCGAGCCAAATGGCGTGCAATGCGCTCAGCCGGGAACTTCAACTGTGAGATAGCAATACCTGTGTTGAATTCTTCTCGATAAACACGAATCAAACCCGCATCCAACATGAATTGACTCATACCCTCAAACACCACGCGCTCGCCCTCGACGCCATCAAGCTTTGAGAGGTAACTAAATCGATACCTGGCATACCCTACCGTAGCGTTTGCTATCGGTTCGAACATCTGCCACCGAAATCCTTCCGCATGACCCCAGAAGTGATCTCGCAGCATGCTGGCAATGGCGTCCCTACCCTGAAAAGCACCATAAAAACAGTCGTTATAAACCCCATCTACTGTAAAAAGTTCCGCGAGCTTTCGCCCATCGCCGGTTTCAACAGCGTCCGTAAATTGACAAAGTATTTGCTCGAAAACGATATCCTTCACTACGCATTCACCCCATCTGATAATCGTGGTAGTCCGCAATCGCGAGGCCTGCAGCGACACTGGTGAAAGGGTCGTGATCTACGACGCGCTCCGGGAAATGGTTATTCAGTAAGTGGTGCACGGCTGGAATCAACGACGATCCGCCCGTCCGGAGCACAATGTCAACGTCGTTGGCGACAATGTTGGCTCGCTGAATCGTTTCCAGTACGGCTTCTTCAACTCGCGTGAGCGAGTCATCGATGACGTCTTCGAACTCTACCCGAGTGAGCGCGGCCTCGATGTCGATCTCCGCGATGTCCAGTACGGCGGAGTCGGCAAAAGACAATTCGGCCTTAAAATCCTTGATGCCTTGAAACGCCAGGTAGCTATAGTTCTGTTGAATGAGTTCGCGCAAACGACGAAATTTTAGTCGAGCTTCTCCACCTTGCGAAATACATTCGAGAACCGGTGTGGTGTATCGATTTTGGTTTAACAAATACGTAACAGCCCAGTTCAGGAGGAGATCCTCATAATCCTCGAAGGGAAACTGGGTTTCGATCTCTTGGCGATCGGTTCCCCGACGTCGCCATCGTTCTCCTTTCCCCAACAGTGGAAAAAGCAACCGACTGAAGATGCGTTGATCGAGGTGATCGCCCCCTAACGCAATTCCGTGCGTGGCGACCACCGAAAAATCGCTTCCCGCACGCCGTTCCAAAACACAAAAATCAAGCGTTCCACCGCCAAAATCAACAGTGAGTATCACGTCGCCCGCCGCAGCGGGCTTTTCGTGTAAGAAACTCACCGCCGCCGCAATAGGTTCCGGATAAAACCGATGATCTTTGACGCCTGCGTGACCATATGCTTCGCCCAATCGGCTTAACGCAACTTCATTGCGTTCTACGTCTCGCCCCTCAAAATTAACGGGGTGACCGACGCAGGCGGAACTGACGTCGATTCCTGCCGTTTCAAGCTCTTGGCGTATCCGAAGCAATATCGGCGTGATCAACGCGACGAGCCGAAAAGGGTGATCGAATACCATCAGGCGTTGGACACGTTCGTTTCCCAACAACCGCTTCGTACCCCGAAATAACCGTCCACGTAACCCTGTGTCGATCATGGACGCGCCATACACGGCGTGGGTCAGCGTTTCGGCTGGTCGTTGACCGCTAGGGTCGGCCGCGCCCACTGCCAACGTTGCACGGCCAATGACCTCCGGGACGAGTTCTACTGTTCGTCCCGTATTGCCCTCAATGTAACGATCGATCGCTGCTTGACCTGTGATCGTCTGAAGATCCGCGTCGATGTATGTTGCCGAAGGCATGATGGGAGAATCAGACTCGAGTCCAATGAGCGAAACGTTTTCCCCATCGAACACAGCCGCCGTCGAGTTCGTTGTCCCAAAATCGATTCCTACCCCTATTCTTGCCATGTTCGTCACGAATCCGCGTTAACTAAAGCATCCGATGCGAGCCAACGGTCAATTTCCTCGTCCTTCAGTTCCAACCATTCCCTAAGGACCTCCTCGTTGTGTTCGCCGAGATGCGGCGCCCCGCCTCTCACCGCCGCTTCAGCATCTGAGAAGCGATATGGACTCTGTGGAATGACTCGCGATCCACCCGCCCGGTCATCAACTTCAGTAAGTACACCTCGATGCCTCACAGTCTCTGAATCCAACAGTGTTGAACTATCACGAACCTCTCCCCAAGCGAGGCCCAACGACTCCATAATTTCTTGAGCTTTGATCCTATTTTGCAGCGATTTGAAGAAAGCCGCGGCCGATGCGCGTCGTCGTTGTATCTTTTCTTCCAACGAGGCCCCTTTCCGAGTGGGGTCTTCGATACCCATGCGGGTGTTCAATTGGCGCCAAATATGTCGAAAATCCCCTGCGATGAGGATCGGTCCAAACCCTGTGTCCCAAATATCCGATACCGCGGGTCCCGTTTCGTGAGAATCTTCCAAGTGATAAAGCAGTTGATCTGTCTCTTATACACATCTGACGCTGCCGACGAATAGAGAGGTGTAGATATCGGTGGTCGCCGTATCATTAAAA
>CAXDSX010000007.1:0-26817 GCA_963992075.1 uncultured Pseudomonadales bacterium
GTTAAAGAACTGGCGTTTTTGCTACACGGTCAATTCCGTCGCCATGGCCATCCCCTGCTAAAAAACCACTCGACACAAAGGTAACAAGAAGCGCAAGAAAAAAAGAGCACAACCGTCGGCTTTCTAGATTGCTTAGCCCCGCCTAAACTCCTAGAAATCGGGAAACAGAGGGTATCCGTTGATGCTAACATTGGACCGAATAAGCCAAATATAATTATTTAATATCGTTTTATATCAATAGGTTAAACCATATTATTAATTTTAATTATTATTTGTTGATCTCGCCACGCCTCGTATCCAAACAGCGATTATTCCCCGCCCTGCAAGCGACTCTCGTTAGACATGTCCGAGGGCTGTGTCCGTGACGCGGGCCAGAACGATGACGGTGGTGCATACTGTTCCCCGAATAGCGAAAGTTTCTGTTGCAAATGCAACAACTATCGGAGGCGAGATGACCCTAACTGTTGAAACAGAAGTGCGGTACCTCAATGACGAGTGGCGTCATCGAAGCGGATTACCTAGCATCGGTGATCGTGAATCTAGGCGGGCAAACACCAGCAAGCACAGTGTGTTCGTCCGCGATGCTCGAACTAAACGCGATGCATTAAGCCTCGACGTAAACGGCTTCGTGCTGGTAGACCATGCCCCAACGGTCATGGATTTCAGCGACGAGAACGCCGTGAAGTCCTCCTACTATTCCGAAATCGAGCAACTGACGCGAGACGTCAGTGGTGCCGACGAGGTGTTTATCACCAACCACCTCGTCCGAACTGAAGATAAATCCAATTTCAACAACGCGTACGCTCGATTTCTCCATTGCGATTACAGCTTAGAGGACCCGCGATCCGCTTCCCTTAAGTCGCTTGCGTCACGAAATCTCAAGCGCGCCGACTACGAAACGGCGAATTTCGCTTGGTACAACTCGTGGCAGCCGTTTGACCATGAGGCGCGCGCCAATCCTCTTGCCGTCATCGACGCCACAACGCTCGCCGACAAGGACATCGTCGACTACTACTACACGGGCAATAACGCTTCAAACAGGTCGTCCATGCCACTGTTCAATCCGCACCACGAGCTGTGGTATTTCGATCGGATGCGAACGGATGAAGTGTTGTTCATCAAACAACTCGATACGCGAGAGGGGCATGCCCAAGCGTGTCCTCACACATCCTTTGACGATCCTAGCGTCCCAGAAAACGCACCTCCGCGCCGAAGCATCGAAGTACGCATGCTGGCTGTGTTTCGCTGAGCTCGAAAAGTACTTGGATCGAAGTGCGGCGTAGTTCGTAAGGAGTATCCATCGGCATTGCGCCGAAGCGCTTCGACCCTCGCATGAACGATCCCAAGAACGTTAGCATTCAGCCATGAAGGCCTTTCCAACAATCGCTAGTACTCACTTTCCTCGGTTCGATTTCTCCGGAACGAAAGGGTGATCGCCGCGTACTGTTGGCCGCAGAGCGCTGAGCCAGGCCAGACCATTGAATTGTTTTGTCACACTGAGGCACACGCATTTCAAATCGAGGTCATTCGGCAGGGTGCCGAGAACAACACAGTCCTTCAACAGAACAATATTCGCGGTACCCTACAGCCCATCGCCGATGTCGTCGCAGAAGAAGGCTGCGGTTGGAATCCCTCCTGCTCACTGCGAATTAATCCAACCTGGCCTTCTGGGCTCTATCTAATTCGCCTAACGACTGAGGATGGCGCTAGCGCAGAAGCATTTTTCGTCGTCCGAGCTACTGAACCCGGTGATGCCATACTCGTCTTGTCGACCTCCACCTGGAACGCCTACAACACGTGGGGGGGACGCAGCTTCTATACCGGAGGCCACGTCGTCTCGCCCATGCGCCCATTGCCCGCGGGATTTCTCACGAAGACAGACCCGCATCGACATCGAGTTGCTCGGTTCAAGATCTGGTCGCGAGAAGACGCGAGGGCTTTTGTAGCCGAGGGTTACGACAATTGGAGCATGGCCGCTGGTTGGGCCAACTGGGAAATCCTCTTCGCTCAATGGGCAGAGGCCCAGGGGTACAACCTAAGCTACGCGGTCAGCCAAGACCTTGATCAGTATCCCGACCTCCTCGACGGCTACCCCGTCTACGTCTCGGTCGGTCATGACGAATACTGGTCAGGAGGGATGCGGGATACCGTGGAAAATTACGTTGATGGAGGCGGCAACGCCGCCTTCTTTTCAGGCAACACGTCATTTTGGCAAGTCCGATTCAGCGAAGACTATCGCCAAATGACCGGTTACAAATGTGACATTTACGACGACCCTGCATACGACCCGGTGCGCGCGCCCAATCTCTCAACCATGTGGTCCGACCCGTTGGTCGGTCGATCCGAAAGCCAAATGACAGGGGTGTCTTTTACGCGAGGCGGCTACGCCCACATGCCCAATGCCCCCGACGGAACGGGCGGATACACCGTATGGCAGCCCGATCACTGGGCTTTCCACAATACGTTGCTAAGAACCGGCGATACCCTCGGTGCAGAAGCACTTGTGGTTGGATACGAATGCGATGGCTGCGAATTTTCCTTCGACAACGGCCGACCAGAGCCTGCGTTCCAGAGCGATACGCCCGATGGATTCCAGATACTCGCGACCGCTCCTGCGCGTCTATGGGAAACACACGAGGCACCGGACAACCTCGCAGACAATTACGTTGGGGAACTCAACTGGGTCGCAGAACGTATCGGCGGTGAAGATACGCCCGAGAATCGAAACCGGTATACAGAAGGCCACGCGGTACTCGGTTCTTTTAAACGCGGCAAGGGTGAAGTGTTCACCACCGGCTGCACGGACTGGGCTTACGGACTAGGTAACGATGCGGTTGCCACAATCACGCAAAACGTACTCGATCACTTCATTCGCACCTCTCGAAAATCGTGATCGCCAGGTCCTCAAACGCGCTCCGACGAACTGCGGCATCTACATCGTAAAAGGCAGCGCGTTTCCTTCGTATCAAAACACCCTTTTCAGTCGTCGAAAACCGGATTGCACGTGTCGTGGCCGACCGGATTCATCGTCGGTGCCTACCTAAATCGGCGCACCTAATCCCGCGACCAGAAGATTATCCTTCGCTCTACCCTTAACCCAACCCAGAGCATTACTCGACGAATAGCCGATCACCTGTTTCGCTTTGTCCGATAATTGCTCAGCTATCTCCGGGGGAATAGATAAGTACTGATTTTCCTCTTGTCTGAGCCAATCAGGGATAAACGAATGAAAGAGTCCGGTTCGCCGTTCCGCAAGTCGGCTTTTCCCAGCACCATGCAACGTCCGTGAAAGCCACATAACAGCGGAGCCTTTGGACATGACCGCTTGCGCTATCTCACTCTCTTCTGCAATTCGATCTTCTGACCACGTGTGGCTCTCGGGTACAAGACGGGTGGCACCATTTTCTCTAGTAAAGTCCGTGGCCGCCCACATGACCGACAGCACGAATTCCCGCATCTTAGGGATATAGCCAATGTAAGGCTGATAAATCCCGTTTTCTCTATGAAGTACTTGGTTTTCGTTGCCCTCACGTACCTCCAGCATAACGGACGCACCGAGATTGTAGTGATCACAATTCGGTCCTCGTTCAGGATCCGATACCTGCCACACCACCTGCGTGCTTTTTTGTCTATTTTCGCTAACTCCCCACAAACGATCACCAACAGTCGCCCGATCTGCGGTAGCCGAACTCGATCCTTCGTCGACGGGTTGGGACGCCATGGTTCTCTTCGGCAGGAGTATTGCGTCAGCGATCTCAAGTACTTTCGGGTGAATCAACAATTCTTCCGCAAAAGTCGAGCTCGCAGCGGCAAGGGCACCGACCGTCCTGTTGCCTTCAGGCCAGAGATGGGTGGACGATTGTTGCGCTGCCTCGGGAACGTTCTCCTGTACTTGTTGGTATACCGAGTCGAGCAAATCCGGCGGTGCTAAGCCCCGTAATATGACACCGCCGTCCCTTTTCAAGGTCTCGGTAATTTCGGTGACAGATTCTTCCCGTTCAAACGTTGCTAGCGAAGCGCTCATAATTTCGTGCCGTGATCAACGTTGTACGCACCCACGTCAAGGACGTTTGAGAAGAGTCTCAAACCGAGCCCGACATGAAGCACACAGTCAACGGCCCTCTCATCTTTTATGAGGTAGAGATCATACTCCAACATAGTCAATTCCTGCCCCCACGGCTCATGACATGGTTCGGCAAGAGGCGTACGTTTAAAGATACCTTTGACGCTCGTTCCTAGGAGTATTGCTCCAAGAGAGCCACGAATCACAGCCATGCTGATCAGGAAAGCCTCGACACAAGATCTGGACCACATCATCGAAGTGGTATCCCTCGCCTTTAATGCAGAACAGCACCTACGAGGTGAAGAGGTCGTTGAAGCGACGTTGGTGCGCGAGCTCTTGAGCGATAACGACGGCATCGTCAACCTGGTTGCCCTCGATCCGCAGATAATTGGCCACGTCCTTGTGTCACCCGTATCCCTTGAACCCAACAAGCGATTATCTTGCGGTCAAGTGTCCCCGCTATCCGTGCACCCCGACAGACAAACCAGCGGAGTCGGCAGCGCGCTCATGCGCGCGGCGATCGAAAAAAGCAAAGAGACGGGATTAGACGTACTGTTCTTGTTGGGTGACCCGAACTATTACCAACGATTTGGCTTCGTAGCCTCACAGGTGGACAACGTTTACGGGATCTCGAAACACTTTCAGGAACTGGAGCTCAATGCGGGTTGCATCCCAGAAAAAGAACCCTACGCACATCTAGCCCCAGCCTTCTCGCGACTGGGCATATAGAATCTCACCGTGTAACGTGATCAACGTAATCAGCGCCGCCAGACTGCCGTTGCACAGATCTACCCATCGACGACGAATGTCGCTAGTCTGCTGTCCCTCGACCAGCACCGGCGAATAAGCCGTACCGCCATACTGATCAACACTTAATGTCCACCAGCACTGTAACCCCCAACTCGAGCGCTTATCGCGACCTGCTCATCAGTGCCGACTCACACGTAGCAGAAAACAAAGATTTGAGAGCGCGTCTTCCTGCGCATCTTCGCGAACAAATGCCACTGCTTGTGCCCGGCACAGGTGGCGATCTCGACGATGAAATGAACGGTGAGATTAGGAATCGTTCATCTTGGAAGACGTTATCCAAGCGGGATCGAGAGTTGGAATTCCGCTCCGATCCTTCTCTGGGTACCGACCTCGATCGCCGAATGCACGATATGGCCCGCGAGGGCGTGGATGCGCAAGTGGTCTTCCCGAACATCGCGTTGAATTTTGGCGGGAGTCACCAGACCCGGGAATATTCTTCGGCTTTCGCACGCGCTTATAACGACTACGTCCGTGAGACGTTCGCGCCGGCGTCCAAACGATTCAAACCGGCTGCCATGATTCCGACCGACGACATCGAAGACATGCTGGCCGAAACTCGAAAGTGTATAGACGACGGATTTTCGACGTTGTTTCTACCCTGTGTCGTGCCTTGGCAGCCATACCGCTTAAAGCTTTACGAGCCCCTCTGGAGCATGACGGAAGAGGCATCGATACCGCTCACGTTTCATGTCTTCAGCGGCAATCTTGCGTTAGGTGGCGAGTTTGCAGATCCAGGCCACATGAGTGAGGAACGTCTCGCACTCGCGGTCAAGCATGGGAAGGATCGACTCAAGCACACAGAACACCTTGATACGGTGATCGGCATGGCGGCGGGGATGGCGCCCATTCTTGAGCTCACGGCATCAGGCGTGCTGGAACGCCACCCGGACCTAAACTTCGTGATCACCGAATCCGACTGCGGTTGGCTCGCATGGGCGCTTCAAGCCATGGATCAAATGCAGCGCAGGCGTCACCTGTACCGCAAAGATCTGTCGCTTCGTGCCAGCGAGTATTTCCTCCGCCAAGGTTTCGTCACGATCACCGACGACCCCGTGGCTCTTAATAACATCGAATTCACGGGTTCGGACTGCCTGTTGTGGGGCAACGATTATCCTCACGACGAAGGCACGTGGCCCGATAGTCATGAGGCCATTAAGGCCATCCGGAAAACCTTGGGGGAAGCTGCCGCCAAGGTGCTCTACGGTAATGCAGCCGATCTTTACGGGTTCGATCTCGACTATCTAGCGTCCGTGCACGAGGAAATAACGTCCCTAGCGTCGTGAGATTCAGCCTGGACTAACGCCCCATAGGCTAGGTCAAGAATGCTTCCACGAAACCACGACCAACCCGGCGTACAAGTCAACGCAACAAGCAAGCCTAGTCACCAACGCCGAGCGCAGTGGCGAGCCCTGAATACCGGGGCTGATCGATGGCCACCTGATTAGCCACGGTATCGCGTAGATGCGCAATTACGCCTTCGTGGTCCAACGGCATCGACGCATCACGTAAGGCATTAACAAGTCGCCACTGGAGATCGGCAAGGCCGTCTTGACTGGCAAAGATCGTTCGCAGACGTTCGAGCTCGAGTCGTCTGTGTTCGCCACCGATCAAACGATCACGCAGGATGATGTCGAGCGAGTTACCCGCAACGCGCGCTAGAAACTGTGTCCGTCCGCGCGAGGAATCCATCACATCGGCGCGAAGGAAGTCGCGCACACTGGCGAGTAACTCCGCGATACCCGGCATCTCATGATCAGATTGGTTTGGCGGATCGATGAGCGTCACCGGACCCTTGATGATCAGATTAACGCAGTCGATCTGCGCTTCGGAACAACGTCGACCAATGGCGGCACGTTCCACGCTCTTGTCCGGTCCCACGCGAAAATGGTCCACCATAACGAGGGTGGTGACGGCCCACCAGAATGAGCCATAGACCTCCCAGAACCTGACGTGTTCTCGATCCAGCTTTCGACCGGAGATCGATTCATAACCCGAGGCGAGATCGTCGTAATTGCCGAACCCGCCGACCGGCAAATTGGCCTGCCCGAATCGCCATGAGTTGGTGCATAGCCAACCCACGTCGTGCATGGGGTCGCCGACGTGTGCAAGCTCCCAATCCAATATACCCACGATACCTGTGGAGTCGACCATGAGGTTACCGTTCCGAAAGTCATTGTGAACCAGAGTCAGTTCATGTCGGCCCGGCAAGTGTTCGAGCAACCAGCGTGCCGTGTAATCAATCATCGGTTGCGGCGTTTTAAAACGCTTGTAGCGCTCCCAAGTCTGTTGAACGAGGTCCTCCGGAGTCCGAATTGCTAGCTTTTCCGCGAGCCCACTCGTCTCCAACTCGATGGCGTGGATACGGGCGAGAATCTCACCGCACTGTTGAGCCAGACGGGGACGAACGGCTTCGAATTCGGGTGAACGCACAATGCGGGACCCAAGGGTTTCGCCTTCAAGCCACTCCATGACGAATCCCTCACCGAGACTGTCAGGCTCTCTCAAAACGTAGTGAACTTCAGGCTCTGGTACCAACGCAACACGGGCTTTGCTGATCAGGAGCGCTTCGGTGGCGAGTCCAATGGACTCCTGTAAATCGCTATCGACCTCTGCCTCCGTGCCACCTGGCGCACGGCGAAGACACAGAAGCCGATTGCCGTTTACGGTTGTGACCGTCAGTTTGTAGGTTTCTTGACTCGCGCCGCCCGACAACCGCTCAGCCGATACCAGACCCATGCATTCCGGTATCTCGCGGACGAGAACACGGGCCAGATCTTCCTCGAACGCCGCGCTCATCTAACTTTCCTCAACGCATCTAAGCGCTGGTCACAGCCCATGGTTTACCCTTTCACGTGAATCGTCAGACGACAAACACTACCAAAGTGGGCGTGTTGCGACAGAGGAAGAAACCCCGAATTTCGTCGCCCCTTAGTCCCCGACTAGCCAGGACGAGAGGCGCAGGTTTAGGATTCATACTCTTCATTAACTCAACGGGACGACGCTAACGTCGTGAAGACAACAGTCATCCCCACTATCCGATATCAGGATTGCACAAAAGCCATCGATTGGTTGTGTGCAATCTTTGGATTTGAAAAGCACCTTGTCGTGCCGAGTGAGAGCGGCGGCATTACCCACGCTCAACTCGTTTGCGGAGCGGCTATGATTATGTTGGGCGACGGCCACAGAGACGACGGCGACCCGTACGGAAAACTCAATAGTTCGCCCCTGGAATTGGGCGGTCAAAACACAGCCGGCATCTATATGGTTGTGGAAGATGTGGACGCCCATTACTCGAAGGCGCGAGCGGCGGGTGCCGAAATCTTTTCAGATATCGCGGATCAGGCGTATGGAGGTCGGGGCTATGGCTGTAAAGATTTAGAAGGCCACCTCTGGAGTTTTGGCTCTTACGATCCCTGGGAATGAGTAAAACCGGCTACGTTGCTGCGCTCCTGTTCGTGTGCACCGCGTGCGCTGACCAGGAGTCGACCGAGCCCGCTTCAGAACAGGCACGCGCCGTATTACTCCAGGGTAGCGGCACCTACACTCGCAAGATCTCCACCGAGAACCCTCAAGCACAAGCTTTTTTCGACCAGGGTTTACGCCTCGCGTGGGGGTTTTACTTTCCGGAATCGATTGCGTCTTATCAGGAAGCGGCTCGCATCGATCCCGATCACCCCATGCCTTTTTGGGGCATGGCCCATGCAATGGGACCAAACCCCAATTCACGCTATGCACGAATGCCAGACGACCCGAAAGCTGAAGGTCTCAGGGCCATCAACAATGCGTTAGCAAGAATCGATAGGGCCACCCCACTCGAGGCAAAGTTGATCCACGCATTGCACGTGCTATATGACCAGCAAAGCATCCCTGACCACGATGACCGGGATCAGGCATACCTGACGGCTATGCGCGACCTAAATCAGGAATATCCCGACGATCCCGACATCACCGCACTCTATGCCGCCAGCTATATGTCCATCAGACGCTGGGACTATTGGGACAACGAAGGCAACCCCAAGGCTGAAACGATTCCCGTCGCCAAGGCACTGGAATACAACATTGCCCAAAATCTGTCGCATCCCGGCGTGCTGCATCTGCACATCCATCTCATCGAAGCGTCCCTTAAACCTGAACGCGCACTCGTTTCGGCCAACGCGCTTGAGGCAACGCTGCCCATTGCCGGTCATGTGGTCCACATGCCGGCGCATATCTATGTCCGAGTGGGTCAGTACGGGAAAGCCATCGAGTCTAACGTACGTTCGCAAGCCGTAGACCAGCAGTTCGCCAAGCTGTGGGGAGATCATCCGTTGCCGAACATTGGCACCTACCCCCTGTCACACCGGATCCATGCAGGTCATGCACTCGACTTCATTCGTTACGCAGCCACGGTGCAAGGCAACTACAAAACGGCTATCGACACCGCGTGGCAAATGGCCGATCGCATAACGGGCGATGCCGTCACGGTTCCGGGAGGACAAAGGCGTGCGTCCTCCCCATGGCTGGTGCTGAAGATCTTCGGCAAATGGGATGAGTTACTCGACTTAACACCCGCGCATCAAGGCACTCCTTACCTGGATGGCATCTGGTCCTATGCGCTCGGCAGTGCTCACTTAGCCAAAGGGAACACGAAGGCGGCATTGGAGGAATTGGCTAAACTGAAAACGAATGCTAAATCACCCAACGCAGATAATTACAGGGTCGGCGCTACCCCCGCCTCAGCCGTCCTGCAGTTGGCGGCTTTTGGTCTTGAAGGCGAAACATTAACGGCCCAGGGGGATCTATCGGGCGCGATCGAGGCATATCGCGCAGGCGTGGCAATCGAAGATCAGAACAACTACACGGAGCCCCCCGACTGGGCTCAGCCCATGCGTCACTATTTGGGCGCGGCCCTCCTTAACGCTGATGAGCCCGACGCGGCGGAAGCCGTTTATCGGCGGGATTTGCGCTGGAACCAGAACAATGGCTGGTCGCTCTTTGGTTTACATCAAGCATTGGCCGCCCAGAACAAGCAGAGCGAAGCTAGCCAGGTATTCAAGCAGTGGCAGAAAGCGTGGGCCTCGGCAGACATCACGCTGACAGCCTCGCATCTATAATTAGTTCCCTCGAGGATGAACGTGAGAAACGACCTAACATACACAAGAGTTTCCAATAAACGATGTACAAACAAAGCTTTAAGCGAGTACCGCTACTCAGAGGGAATACGTTGAATCAAACAAGGACCTATAAGGAATAAGGATGTCGGATCCATTGGTAATTTACGGCGTGCCATTTTCTCAGCCTGTTAGAGCGGTTTTATGGCTGATGCTGTTGAAGCAAGAACCTTTTGAGTTGGTTTTAACTTCTCCAGGCTCTGCGTCTGAAGGCGGGAGTCGTCATCCCGATTATCTAGCCAAATTCCCGACTGGGACAATTCCTGGTATGGAAAACAAGGAAACCGGATTTGTGTTGTCAGAATCTCACGCGATTATGTGCTACCTGTGCAATTTGCATGACTGGACGGATTTATATCCCAGCGATCCCGAAAATCGAGCGAAAGTTGACGCGTACTTACATCTTCATCACAGAAATACGAGAGAAGCCTCTATTGGCTTGATAGCACCTAACGTTCGAAAGGATCTAAATTTTTCTGAGGAATTTTTGAGAAATTCAAAGACCAGTATAGACAGAACGTTCCGAGCAATAGACGGAGGATGGTTAGCGCAATCTCGTTATCTGACGGGCGATGAGTTAACGATTGCCGACATGAGTGCCTATGTCGAAATAGGGCAATTACGGAGTGAGTTCACCAACATCTATGACTTCGCACCCCTTCCCAACATACGAAGGTGGTTAGACGACATGGCTCAAGTGGCTTATCACGATGAGGTTCATGCGTCCTTGTACGAGTTAGGCGATATAAGTGTCGAAGCCCCTGCCATCGAGGGAATCATTAACGCCAACAAGCATGGGTTTCGTGTCCTTCGAGAGCAACTGGCTGGCATGAAAGACTGATTTCAGCTCCGTTGATTCGACAAATGTTTATTACCGAAACACCTGCTCGCTGGAGCAATTGTTCATCATGAGTTCCAACATGAAAGACAAAGTAGAACATCCCCGCGTCCAAGCGTCCTTGCATCTGATCGATGCCTGGCTGGAATCTGAACAGAGCTATGCACAATTGCCCGGGCTTTCCGCCGGACTCGTCGTCGATCAAGAGTTGATCTGGAGCGGAGGTTATGGACACGCCAATCCCGCTGAAGAAATACCGGCCACGGTAGATACGCTTTACAGCATCTGTTCGATCTCAAAACTATTCACGAGCATCGCCATCATGCAACTGCGCGACGCCGAACGTTTGCAATTGGCCGATCCGGTACAAAAATTTCTTCCGTGGTTTAACGTCGCGCGTCCAAACGAAGAAAACACCCCTATCACCATCGAATCGTTGTTAACGCATTCATCCGGTCTTCCGCGGGAATCAGATTTCCCCTACTGGTCGCCACCCGATTATCGCTTCCCGGATCATGACGAGGTCAAAGAGCGCCTCAGCGGCCAGTCGATGCTCTATCCAGCCGACACGTACTGGCAATACTCCAACTTGGGTCTCACCCTCGCCGGTGAAATCGTCGCCACCGTTAGCGGTCGTGCCTACGCCGATTACGTCACAGAAAAGATCCTCGAACCGCTCGGTCTCGACAACACGCGACCCTACTTTCCCAATGACCTACACGGCACCATGCTCGCGATCGGACATTCGGCTCGTGATCGAAACGGCGTTCGTGACGTCGTGCCGTGTTTCGATACCAAGGCGATAGCACCGGCGGCAGGTTTTACGTCGAGCGTAAGGGACCTTGCTGCCTTTGCGGCGTGGCAGTTTCGGCTATTGGCGGGCGGATCAACGGAAGTGCTTTCCGCTAGCACATTAAGAGAAATGCATCGCGTGCACTGGATTGATCCGGATTGGCGTACTTCCTGGGGTCTCGGCTTTGCCACGGAACGTCGGGGCACATCCACACTCGTCGGCCATGCGGGCGCATGTCCTGGCTACCTTACGGATCTGGTGCTTGATCCAAAGAACAAGCTAGCGGCTATCGTCATGATCAATGCATGCGGGCGCTCTCCCGATGCCTATTCGCGACGTGCATTAACCATGTTGAAGGAGGCTCTGGATCAAGCGAACGATCCCGTGCAAGTCGCCCCCGACTTCTCCGATTATGTTGGCTTCTACGATGCCAAGCCTTGGAGCGGCGAGTTATTCGTCTTTCCCTGGCTCGATCAACTGGCCGCAACGGGTTTTCCGACCGCGAATCCCATGCAAGAGTTCTTCAAACTCTCCCCCGACGAAGCGGACGCTTTTCATCGAGTCCGCAACAACGACGAGGGACCCGGGGAGACATATCACTTCAATCGTAACGCCGGCGGCGAGGTCGAATCGTTAACGAGACACAGCTCGGTTCTGCGAAAAATCACACCGACTAACACGTAAACGCCTCGTCGGTCTCCCGTGTTTCGACACGAAAGTGTCCGGGCGAATGAGGCCAATCACCTCCCCCCTTACACCGATGCCCCCGACAACGGTCGGTCAGGTATCCAGTTGCCGTGGAAGCCATACGGCACCCGTACAGGAAGATGGATGCTGGCGACTGGACCACGATCCGTGTCTTGCGCATCGAATATCACTAAATCGCTGGCGTTTCTGCTTTTGTCGTAAACATAGGTCATCAAATACCCATCATCCTCCGATTGGGCTGATGCACGAGGGATGAAGACTGGTTCTGCACCATGCCGACCCGCACCCATTGGAATCTCGGTCGCGGTACCTTTTTGCAGGTCGTGTTTGTAGAACGCTGGAAACTCGTAGTTGGAATCAACGGCGACCGAGTACCCGTATCGGTAGGGCTTGCCGTTGAGGCCAGGATGACACCGTGGGAATTCCTGAGGCCGTTCATCGACGATCTCTTCACTGACCGCTCGGGATACGGGATTGATGGTCCATCGATCCATTCGGGGCAGGCTATCGCCAAACGGTCCGTTAGTATCGTGTTGGAACATCTTGTCGTATCGAACGACGTCGATAACGACTCGACCCTCAGGATCTTCGTATGCGTTCATAGGGTGGTAGGCGTAATTCGGCTTAAGCGAACTCCAAATTATGTCTCGATCGTCCCCTTGCCGAGGAAGCAGACCGACCCGCGCCTCGTAATCATCGTCCCAACGAAACGGGAACCGTGAGCCTGTCCCCAGCGCGAGAAAACTCAGCGTGACCGGGAGATCGTAAATCACGGCATAACGTTCCGTAATGCTCATGTTGTGGATCATGCTCATGCCGGGCAATCGAATCTTCATATCGGATCGTAAAGCGCCGTCACGATCAATAACAACGTATCGGACGTGGTCTCTGAGAGTAGCCCAGTCATAGCAAATCGCGTGTAGTTCGCCAGTATCTGGATCTAATTGCGGATGGGCAGTGAACCCGCCACCCATTGAGACGTTGTCGTCTACGCTCGCTAACTCGTAGTCCAGTTCGACGGGTAATCCGCCCGATTCCACGACGGCGAACGTTTTTCCAGCATGTTCAATAACGCTGGTGTTGGGCGTCTGACCAGAAGTGCTAGTGACATAGCGGTTCCGATACCACGTTGCCCGGCCGGCATCGAGCCGAACACCATGCACCATGCCCCGTCCGACAAACCAGTGGTATCTAGTACGATTAGCGGCGGCATCCGGGTTCGGACCGTTACGGACGAAACGGCCCGTGAGATCTTCAGGAATGCTCCCGGTAACATCTAGCGAGGTCACCGTCGACTCGGTAAGAACCGGCGCAAAATTACCTTCGAGATAGCGATTGGAGCCAGCCGGCTCACAAGCCATCAACGTGAGTCCCGAGATTGGTAATGTCACACCCGCTTGAACAAATTCCCGCCTTCTCATTCGTCAAGCCCTCCTGTATCGCGCATAAAATCTATACCCCCAGCGCTTTGCCGAGCGCTTGAAGATGCTCGCTGACGTAGCGTTCGCTAGGAGAGGTGCCGGGCAACATCTGAAACCCGTGACAGGCTCCGGGCATCACGATCAGTTCTGTAGGAATACCCGCCGAGAGGAGTCGCCGCGCATAGTCGATATTTTCATCCCTGAAGAGGTCGAGCGCCGCGGTGAACATCCAGGTTGGTGGCAGGCCTTCAACGCTTTCTACCCGCGACGGCACATATGGCGCGTCTGCCGGGTGTTCCCCAAGGTAACACGACCATCCAAACTGGTTACTCTCTCTCGTCCAGACAAATTCGCCAACCAAGGGATCCCCAGGGAACGCCTCAGTCCCCGTCTGGTTATCGAGCATGGGATAGGTCAGGTGCTGGTGACATACCGGGTAGTCGCCACGATCTCGCGAAACGATAGCCAGCGCTGCCGTCAGCCCGCCTCCCGCACTCTCGCCGCCAATGGCGATTCGATCTCTGTCTATGCCAAGTCGTTCTGCTTCCTTGTGCAACCACGCGAGTCCGGCATAACAATCGTCCAGCGCGGCCGGTACAGGATGCTCAGGCGCTAGGCGGTAATCTACGGACAACACCACGACCCCGAGTCGCGAAGCAATCAATGTGTTCATCGGATCAGACATCTCAACCTGACCGACCACGTAACCACCACCGTGTATATGAAGGTAGCCAGCACACGACTGTCGTTCTTCCGGCACATAGAGCAGGCAGGGCACGTCGTAGTTGAGACCCGGTACACGGAAAGATTCACGACGAACACCGTACTCGGAGGCATCTTGTAGTTCGATCGCCTGCGCA
This sequence comes from uncultured Pseudomonadales bacterium, assembly GCA_963992075.1. GTDB lineage: Bacteria > Pseudomonadota > Gammaproteobacteria > Pseudomonadales > Azotimanducaceae > UBA11889. The sequence continues at coordinate 14,644 of CAXDSX010000007.1, forward strand.
CGCGCGGCGCGAAAATCTGGCAATTTCTCTCGGGTGAATTTGAACGCAGGTAGCTCCGCAATAGGGAGGAGTTCGGAGTCAAGCAGGTGTTTAGTAGCCATGGCGGATCGCTCTTCTGTAGAACCGAACTTAAGCCCCTTTAACTCGAGTTACCATCGCCCTGAAGGCGGTCAGCAACAGTCTCATTTCATGATTGATGCCCCCACAGATCGTCGGTCGCGGCTCGAACTGGTCAGTCAATTTCATTAATCGTTAACGCCATAATTGATCTCCAGTTGTCATCCATTTCTGGAAGCCATCGTTGTAGTAGCGGCGACGTTGCCTCTTCTGACGAAACTCCTTTCCTTAACGTGAGGTACTTGTACGTAAAAGCGGACGCTCGATAGTTAGCCGCACAGTGCACAAACACGTTGTCCCCATTCCTCTCTGCAGCATCCATGACAGCAAAGAACTCCTTTACGTCAGCAAGAGAAGGCGCTTGCCAAAGCACGGGGATGTGGACATATGCCATGTTCAGGGCGGTAACGATATCGGCCTCATCAGCTAGCGCATTGGTCGAATCATGCATGGCCAAATTCACGACAACTGCGAAGTCGGCGTTTTTGACGTCCTCAAATTGCGTTCTTGTGGGCTGGCCGGCAGTGCCAATCGTTTCGGTGATCCGGTGAAAGTTATGAATGGTTGCCAAATTCTTCCCGTCCGTGGCTAAAGCATGGAGGCCGTTGGTGATGAACAACAGAAAGATAAAGCGTTTGATCACTTTGTTGTCTCACTCACCCTTGTTCTAGGGTAACAATGGCCCGTCGCGAGAGGGCTTAGGACATGCCCAAGGGTGTCGAGATCTCCGCTTCCGAGGTTAGCACCTCGCCGTGGTGACGATTCCCTTCGGCATCTAGCCAGAAGGGAACTTCGTCTGCGGCTTTCGGCTCTAGCAGCGTGACCCGCTCCATCTTTCGCTCGTGGGGCCAAAAGTCGCCAACGGCGTAGTGCTGGCAACTTCGGTTGTCCCACATGGCGACAGAACCATCAAACCATCGAAAGCGGCACGCGTGCTCAGGTGTCGAATACATCTTTGCGTAAAGCTGGGCAAGTAACTGGCTTGATTCAGCAGTCCCCATGTCACAGATTGAATTCGTGAACGTTGGGTTGATGTAAAGCGCGTGCCTCCCCGTTACCGGGTGGGTACGGCAAATGGGGTGTGTTACTTCGTTCTTGCCCGCGCGTCCGTGATTAGCCCGCCGACCCTCGAAAAACTCTTTCAACACTGGACTTAGACTGTCCCAGAGCGCAAAGGCATCGACAAACACTGTATCGCCGCCGACGGGCGGCGATTTCCGCGAGAGCAGTATCGAGCCGAGCGGAGGTCTGTTGGACCAGGTCACATCGGAGTGCCAATTGGAAGCCGCGAAGGGTCTCGGTTCATCGGCATACAGTTTGAGAATTTCAGGGTGGTCGTTGGGCGAGTTGTTACCCGCCGTCAACGCCTGCTGTCTGCCAAAGGCTAGTCCAACTTTCGCGAAACACTTGCCAAATTGAATGTGTTGATCGCGCGTGATGTGGCCCTGATCGCGAAAAAACACCACCTTTCGCTCCATGAGTAAATTCCACACGTCGGCCACCTCGGCCTCCGTCGGACTCGCCAGATCAATGCCGTGAATAATGACTCCGATACCGGGAGACAGCGGTTCGAGTGATAGGTTTTTGCTGGCCAACGGAGCGTCTCCGGCAAGAGCATCCGAGGCATCTCGATCACGTATCGTTTTGGCTACGTCGGCAGCATAGGTTTCATCGTCAACCATACGGCGGGCATCGGCGCCCGCACGGCTGGCGGGATTTTCCTGCCAATGCCCTCGCCAGGTGTCGGCCCGACCTCCCACCCAACCGTCGGTCCGGTCCTGGGTCCGATTCATTCCTCGGGGTTCAAAGATTTCTTCCATCGCTACCGCGCTCAGTAACAAACCCGTCATACGGTACGCCACTTCAACGCTCGTGAGAATCATCTCTTTTTGGCAACTGTGTTGTACTCATCCGAGTAGGCCATCGCCTATCGCCAGGTTCCACACCTCGTTCAGCCTTCCGATTACGAAGACTCTGAAGACAAACTCAACGCAGCAAACGACTTTGACGCCTTGGCGACACCGGGATACGTTTGCAACGCTTTTTCGGGTGCAGCGATTCACGCTTTTGGACGACATACAGTACGAACGTATCAACGTGGTCGGCACGAGCGGAAGCGGCAAGTCGTCCCTCTCGCGCCAGATTGCAACCCACTTAGATCTACCCTACATCGAGTTAGACCAATTGTTTTGGAAGACCAACTGGACGGAAACACCCGATGAAGAGTTCTTCCGAAAGCTGAGAGTCGCTCTCTCGGCCAACCGGTGGGTCCTCGACGGAAATTATGACAGGACGCGCCAAATCAAATGGTCGCAGGTCCAAACTGTCGTGTGGCTCGACCTACCGCTTTACCTGGTTTTCTCGAGAGTCCTTGTTCGCACTTTGACAAGAAGTTTAACCGGCAAAGAACTCTGGGCTGGAAACAAGGAGACCTTCAGGAAAACGTTTCTGAGTCGCGATTCAATTATCTTGTGGTCGTTAACAACCCACGCCAAGAACAGGAAGCGATACGCGACGTTATCTGACAACGATCGCTATCGTCATATACGATTCATTCGATTGCGCTCGACCAAGGAAGTTGACGAATTCGTGAACAATCTAACTTCGTGAGCCCGCCCCATGCGTCGCTTCGGGTGTTCCTGCAGACCTTTATACAGCGCGGCAGAAATACCATCACGACCGTCTAGCAGCGAGAGGAAATAGACAATGGACAAGCCGTTAGCAGATCGGGTCGCCATCGTTACCGGAGGCGCCGGCGGGATCGGATCGAGGATTGCGCGCGCGTACACGAGCGGGGGCGCTCACGTCGTCATAGCGAGCAGAAGTCAGGACAAACTCGAGGAGCTGGCCAGCGAATTGAGCGCGAACGGACCGGGCGCACTTGCCGTCGCCACCGACGTGACGGTGCCAGATGACGTCGCAAATCTTGTTGATAGCACCGTTGATGCCTTCGGCAGACTCGACATCCTTGTGAACAATGCCGGCGGCGCGATGTTCGTCAAGCCACCGCTAGATCTAAAGCCAGAGGAGTGGAATGCGGCGATTGCCCTCAATCTGACCAGCGTGTTCCTTTGCAGTCAGGCTGCGGCCCGAATCATGATGGACCTTGGCGGAGGACGAATCATTAACGTTTCGTCGGTCGCTGGGATCCGTATGTCGCCTGGATTCATCCATTACGGTGCGGCAAAGGCCGGGGTCATCAACCTAACGAAATCGCTCGCAAGTTGCTGGGGTCCGAACGATATCAACGTGAATTGCATCGCACCGGGCCTCACGGCCACCGAAGGCGTCGCCGATTGGCTCCCACCGAAGACGGGCAAAGACGGATCGCCAGTACCCAGTCTCCAGTTTCCACCGGATCCAGAACACGTCGCGGATCTGGCCGTGTTTCTGGCATCGGACGGCTCAGCTCGTATCTCAGGCGAACTGTTCCCTATTCGCGCACTAACGGAACTCGCCTGACGCTACGAAGCTTTCGATCCGTTGGGGCCAAAGATTGGGCTGCCCTATTGTTCGCAAATTAGCGACCACTAATCGTCGTCGCGCGGCCCTCCCGCCAGGAACGGTACCTCAACCCAACCCTTGTCGTAGGGAGCAAACATTCTCGGGTCGATAGTCATCTCGACAAAACGCCACCCGACATCTGTTCGCGTATAGGTTTCTCGATAACGCGCAGCCAACCATAAACCAGTATTTTCCCTCGTCGTCTGGGTACACGGTTGCCATAGATACCATTGGCCGTTGGCGGCATCGGGATCATTTTCGACGATCGTGATCAGCGGGTTTGTCACGTGGTGGATGGCAAATCCCATGATCGAACTGACGCCCGCAAAATGTTCACGAATGGCCTCGTTGCCCTCGAACCGACCCATAAACCCGCCGTCCCAGACGCCGTGCTCGACAAACAAAGACGCAATTCCGTCGGGGTCGTAGTGGTCGTCGCAATACGCGCAATACTCTGCCTTCAGCACTTTGATTGCTTCAACGTCTTCGAGTCGTTGCACCCTTTCTTCGAGCGAAGTCATCAGAGGCCCTCCAGATCGATACCAAGCCAGTTTAGCGTAGCCGAAGGTACTATCATTCCTCAGACCGAACACCATGGGAGTCCAAGACCGTGAATACTCGGGTATCGCCAACGACGGATCTCGATAAAGCGCGACACGATCTCGACGTTGTTGGCTACTGCATCGTCGAGGGAGTAGCCCCGGACAATCTGGTAGAGCGGGCACGCGAGCGCATACTTGAACAGGCGAGTGCCGAGCGCGATGCCGGGCGAGCGTTCGTACAAGACGGCAATACCCAATGGATTGCAAACGTCCTCAACAAAGGCGCGGAGTTCTTGGAGTTATTGACCTGCTCTGCGACCAGTCTTGAGCTCTGCCGTTATGTACTCGGACAGGGTTTTATTCTTTCGTGTTCAAACGCCCCGATCGCTGGCCCCTCCACGGGCCGCATGAAAATGCATACGGACCAATTTTGGACGCCGACCATTCATCAAGAACCGTTGACATACAGCCGTCTCGGTGCCAACGGCCTGGACAGATCGGAGGTGGGCCATTCGGCGGTGAGCCGCGACTATCTGTTTCCACCATGCATGGTCACTCTGATCTGGGCTATCACCGATTTCACGGCGGACAACGGAGCAACAGTATTCGTCCCTGGCAGCCACCTGTCCGGTCTGCAGCCCGACTATCGACAAGATTTTAGCGACGCGGTGCCCGCTGAAATGTCGGCAGGATCCATCGTGTTATGGGATGGCCGGACGTGGCACGCAACGGGCGCAAATAGGACCCAAGACGAATACCGTATCGGCGTCACCAACAACATGGTCGCGCCCATGATCAGACCGTTGGTCAATTACCCCTATTCGTTGCGAGAGGAAGTCGTGGACTGCCTAGACGAACAGCAAAAACAGCTTCTAGGCTTCACGACGTGGACCGCGTACGGAAATGAAGGTGTCCCGACGCAGGAGCTCAAGTACTTCAAACCAGCCATCGATCAACCAGGAACCATGCGTTAAGCAGCTCCAAGAATCCCCCAACTCTTGAGAATTCATCGTTAAATCGAGGGTACAGATAACAGCCTCGCGCGCTTATGCTAAGGAGCTGACATTGGCCGTTCTGGAGGTTGTTGTGAGTGATCATTGGCCCTTTCTGAAGTCGACGCGCGATATTCACGTGACCGACGCAGAGGGTGCCTATCTCTACACCAAAGACGGCCCATTACTCGATGCCGCAGGCGGTGCCATCGTCGTCAACATTGGACACGGCCGACAAGAAGTCGCATCCGCCGTCGGCAAAGCCACGGCCCAGTCGTCCTATGTCGTTCCACCGTGGTTGACGGAAGAACGCGTCGCTCTGGTAGAACGGTTACGGGAGGATTGGCTCCCGGAATCGCTGTCGCGTTTGCACATGACCAGCGGCGGGTCTGAGGCGGTGGAGAGTGCGATGAAAATGGCCATCATGCATCACGCTTCAAGAGGCCAGCCCGAGAAAAGCCAAATTATCGGTCGGTCGATTTCGTACCATGGCACCACGCTCGCGACCACCGCAGTTGGGGGCCATGAAGCACGCAAAGTAGGCATTGCACACGTGTTGAATTCACACCCCGTTATCCCAACGCCCTACGTTCTTCGTTGCCCCGACGCGGAGCCGTTACGCTACTTCGTCCAAGAACTCGAAAAAACCATCGCCTCCGAAGGCGCCGAGACCATCGCGGCCCTCGTCGCTGAACCGATTACCGGATCAAGCGGCGGTGCCATCGTCCCTCCAGACGGCTATTGGGAAGCGGTACGCCGGATTTGCGACGAAAACGATATTTTATTGATCATGGACGAAGTGATGACGGGGTTCGGGCGTACGGGAACCGATTTCGGCTACCAACACTGGCCCATCGAGCCCGATATCCTAATCGCAGGCAAAGGATTGGCCGGAGGATATGCGCCCCTGGTCGGCGTCTTTGCCACCGACCAGGTTGCACAACCGATATCGGATCAAGGCTACAACGTGATGTTCCACACCTTTGGTGCGCATCCGGCCGCATGTGCTGCCGCCACATCGGTACTCACCATTCTGCGCCGTGAAAAACTGGTCGAAAGATCAAGGAAGCTTGGCGAGCGACTGCACGAACGACTAACCAGCGCATTCTCAAATCACCCCCACGTCGCCGAGGTACGCGGTCGCGGCTTGTTGCAAGCAATCGAGATCGTTCGCGACCGAGATACGCTTGATCCGTACCCGATCGAGGACTCCATCAGCGGACGTGTCGTTGGCGAAGGTTTGAAGCGGGGTATCTTCTTCTACGGAGGCGGAACCGGCGTTGTCCGCGACATCGTCTGCATGGGCCCGCCTTTCGTCATTGAAGAGACCGACGTCGACCGCATGGCGGAGACGCTTTTGGAATGCGTTGACTCGGTGACGGCCTGACCGATATGTGCATCTAGAATTGGATTCTAGGGTTCGATCCTTCGACAAATGGAATCCGCTGGCTCATCGTTGGAATGCTCTCGAAAGACCTTCCAACAACGACAACGACTGCGTCGAATGCTGATCCGCGCGTTTGACTTATCCGGAGTGCCGAGTGGAGAATCGCGCTCGAACCAATCATAGGTGCAAGCATCGTGGCGGACAGTTTGTTCGCACAAAGCGGTGCAAGACTTCCTCTCGCCGAAATTTTGTCGTCCTGCCGACGAGGTAGGCATAACGGAGGGATCCTCTTGTAGGGCGCGCCAATAAATCCACAAAGATTGGTAGGACTCGTTCATGACTATCGAAGGGAACAGACCGTGACTCAACCGATTGAAAATCTAAACGTGATTAGTCAAGAACTACTGCCCACACCTAGCGCCGTTAAAGACAAACTATCCGTTTCGACGGCGGTCCAGGAACTCGTTCGACTATCGCGAGAAGTGGTCTCCAACATCCTCGACAGGCAAGACCATCGATTGTTGGTCGTCGTCGGTCCCTGCTCAATTCACGATGTCGATGCGGCGGTTGATTATGCGAGACGTCTGAAAGAAGTCGCCGATGACACCTCGGATACGCTTTACGTCGTCATGCGCGCCTACTTCGAAAAACCAAGGACCACCGTCGGTTGGAAAGGATTGATTAATGATCCCCATTTGGACGACTCGTTTCATATCGAGGAAGGAATACGAATCGCGCGTCAGTTACTTCTCGACATCGCTTCCATCGGGCTACCGCTTGCGACCGAAGCACTCGATCCGGTTACGCCACAATACATACAGGATCTGATTTCTTGGTCCGCGATTGGCGCACGGACAACGGAATCGCAAACTCATCGCGAACTGGCATCGGGTCTCTCCTGCGCAGTCGGTTTCAAGAACGGTACCGACGGAGACTTGAGCGTCGCCATCAACGCCCTCAAATCCGTGACATCGCCGCATCGCTTTCTAGGGATCAATCAATCGGGTCAGGTCTCGATCGTCCGTACGCGTGGAAACCCTAACGCCCACATCGTGCTGCGAGGCGGAAACAGTGGACCCAATTACATGCCCGAGGCCATTCAAATGTGCGAACGAGCGTTAGCTGAAAATCAGCTGACAGCAAACGTTATGGTCGATTGTTCGCATGCCAACTCGAACAAAGATCACGCCCGGCAGGGCATCGTGGCACGGTCCGTCGCCAGTCAAATCGCGAACGGCAACCGATCAATCATCGGTCTCATGTTGGAAAGCAACCTTCACGCGGGAAATCAGACTCTCGATACACCGGATAGGATGGACTACGGCGTCTCGATTACTGACGCATGCATTGGCTGGGAGGAGACCGCATCGCTGCTGATGGAACTAGCGACAACCGTTGAAAAGCCTCTAAACCATCGTCGCTAAAGTCGTCGCAAACAGCAGCGCCATACTTTTTTCGAACCCGTACAACAGCTTGTCACGACGGTTATTTTCCTTCGAGCCTGAGCAGGTCTCGCCTCGACACTCCGGATCAAAGCGATAGAACATGGTTGTCATCCAGACCCTCGATAAAGTTCAGGGCGCTGCTTGAACGGTAACCAATCAGCTGTTGAGCGCGCTTGGGAAGCGTGGCAGCTATTGCAGCAGGGACGGCCGTGAACTGGTTTTCTTCCTGGGTGAATCGATCAACCACAAAGGAATAGATCAACCCCGTCCTCGGCTGGTCGTCGACGCTCGCACCCAGGCCGTGAAAAATAGTGCCCAGCCAAAAAGCCGCCGAACCACGGGGCATTACGGCTTGCACCACTTCCGTTTCTTCAGGTCGCCGATCCCGAACCCAACGATGGCTACCCGGGACATACCGTGTCGCGCCGTTTTCTTCTGTGAAATCGCTACAAGCCACCATGATAGCGAGCGTCACTTCGGGTCCGTCTGGATCCGGTCGCATGTACGGAAGATACCGCCACTCATCGCGGTGTAACGTTTGATTTTGCCCACCTCGACATACCTGCATCGCCACGGTGGCGTTGATGCGGTAGTGATGACAGTTGGGGCCGACGGTTGGGTCGGGAACCTCAAAAAACCCCAAGGGCTCGGGAGGGGTACTTGTCGCGGCCATCGGGCATTCGGGCAGTAAGATCGCATCGGCTAGCTCAAGAACGCGTTCGTTTCCAAGTAAATGTTCGCTGAACTCAGGGCCTAGCCCGAATAACCCGCCAACCGAACGCTTACGGTTCCCAAAAAATTCGCCACCTCCAGGTTCTTGTGCATCAAGCCGCGGCTTCAACTTGGCGGACAGGCTGTCGATCGCATCCGACGTGAACAGGTTCTCGATGATGGCGACACCAGACTGCTTGATCTCCTCGACAACGTTCGCAACGGATTTGTCCGGAGAGAATCTCTTGATGGAAGTGGTCATAAGGCTCCCGATCAGGCTCTTGAACCGACCTCGTTGTTACGTCGATCGTCTGTTCTTTCGTCAACCGCTCGTCTTTGCAGTTTCCGAGGAGATCAGACTACCAAGGCGACGCGCGTCCTCTTAGGCGTTGAGATCGCTTTTTGATCATCACCACAATGCCAAGAATTATCAACCTGACCAAAATGCATCCCGAAAGATACTTGAAGAAAACGTATGAGCCGGTCGGGGCCTTTTATCCGTTCAAAGAGCGGTCGCGTTAGCGCACTTCCATGCGAGCAGCGCCATCGACGTGCGATGCGGCGAATAGCTTTGCGCGAGCACATCGGCTTCGGCCGCCGTCGGGCGGAGTTCCAGATTCAATATTTTCTGCAAGCCACGCATCGCTCCAACATCTCCCCTAGGCCATAAATCCGGACGGCCAAGACTGAACATAAGGTAAATTTCCGCACTCCAGCGTCCGAGACCAGGGACCATCTGAATCTGCTCTAAGGCCTCGGCATCCGGCAGTTCACGAAGCGCGGCTAAGTCGAGTGCACCCTCACGAATCGTCCGTGCTAGTTCCCTCGCATACCTGCATTTTGCCCTGGAAAGTCCCGCCTTTCGCAGAGTCGACTCACGTAGACGAAGAAGCCGTGATGCCGAAACGTCGGGTCCTATCGAATCGAGCACACGTCCAAATATCGCATTAGCGGCCGAAACGGAGACCTGCTGCCCGACAATGATCCGAAGTAACGTCTCGAAGCCTTCTGGTCGTCTTCTGGCTTCAGGATACCCCACGATTTCCAGCGCGCGGCGGACGTTACGATCACGAGCCGCAATCGTTTTAAGCGACTTCTCGATCGCGTTGCCGGTGAGTTGGTATCGCATGGTTCGTCCGAAGCCGCCCTCCAGTGGTGGAACCTAGCCGCGACTTTCAATCAATTGACGGACAAGATCTTCCACGATGAAAAGCGGCGGCTCACCGTGATCGAGTACGGCCGAGTGAAATGTCTTGAGATCAAACTGGTCGCCAAGCTCTTTCTTAGCCCACTCCCGTAGGTTCACTATTTTCAACATACCCATCTTGTAGCTGCAGGCTTGGCCTGGCCAAACGATGTAGCGTTCGATTTCCACAACCACCTCCGTATTACTCATGCCGGTCGTGTTTTTCATGTAATCGATGGCCTCTTCTCGTGTCCAGCGTTTGGAATGAATTCCGGTATCAACGACGAGGCGAACGGCCCGAAACAATTCGCTCTGTAAAACACCCAATTCATCGTATGGGCTGCCAGCCAACCCAAGTTCTACAGCCAACCTTTCCGCATAGAGAGCCCATCCCTCGCTAAACGCGGACGTTCCGTAACCGTATTTTCGATAAAGGGTGAGGTCTTCGTTTTCTATGTTTATCGCGTTCTGAAGATGATGACCTGGAATCGCTTCGTGGAATACAAGCGTACGCATGGCGTATTTGGGCGTCTGCTTAATGTCGTACAAGTTTGCGTAAAACACTCCGGGGCGACTGCCGTCGAGGGCCGGCGACATGTAGTATCCCCCCGCCGCGGTTTCCTCAGAGTATTCGGGTACCGCGCGGACGACGACCTCGGCTCGCGGCAGTCTTCGAAATGCATTTCCCATCGCTTCCTTGGTCGCCGCAACCATCGCCGAATAATCGGCAACAACGATATCTTTTCGATCGGGCTCATCCTCATAAAGAAATCTTGGTTCCTCGTTCAGACCATTCATCAGCGAACCCACACTGTCTGTGGTCGAGTAGCCAAGCTCGTCAAAAATTTCGCGCATTCGACGGGTAATCCGATCGACCTCGGCCAGGCCCAGTTGGTGGATCGATGCAGCGGTGGCGTCCGTCGTCGTGTAAGCCTTTAAGCGAAGCTCGTAAAACGCTTCGCCGTCGGGAAGCGACCACACGCCATCGTGGGGATTAGCGTGTTCAATATGCGCATGGACGTAGTCCAGTAATTGCGAAAAACCGCGATTAACGCCGTTATCGATAGCGTGCTTGAGGCGCTCGCCGAGCTCCGCCACCACATCGTCGGACAACCCAAGGACGCCCACTTTGTTCATAAATACCGAATACAGTGGGTTGTCCTCGTGCCGGTACTCGAGAAATTCGTTGAGCTGACGCATCACGTGTTCGAACACAAAGGCAGGGGGATGAATATCTCTATGGTGCTGCGCCTCGAGTATCTCGAACGTACCGTCAAAAACGTCATCAAACTGATCGATCCGGCGAATGTAATCCTCCGCCTCGTATTTACTTCGAATCGGATGAATGTCGGTCATGAACTCAACCAAGTCGAGATGAATGCCTCCCAATTGCTCGAGTGGATAACGGTGGAACGGGAAGTCCGACGCTTGTCTTATCTCATTATCTAAATCGAATAACGCGATTTTTCGGGTAATGCGCTGGCTCGGGGAAAGACCCTCGACATCGTACGATGCGATAAGTCGCCGCCTATCGATGGCCTCCTGGAGGTCTGACTCGATCTCCTCGATGTCGTAGCGCGAAAGTTTTGAGTTGTGGCGCGTCAGCCAATTAAAGCCATCGACCAACCCCAGATGCGTAATCGTCTCGGGCGAGTCAAACATATCGACTAGCAGGTTTTTCGCGAGATAGTGGTCAATAGATAAAGGTCGCATGAAAAAGAGATTCGTTAGGTACAACACGCCGACGATCAGGGCCAGCACCACCGAATACGCGGAGAACCTATAGAGCTTATGCATCGGTATTCACATGAGGTTTCAATGAACCCAGCGATGATTTGGTGTAATCAAATCGTCGGGGTGGAGTCATAGTCAAAAGAGGCAACCTCGCCATGGCGTCTAAGCAAACCTTGGCAGGACTTTCGTTTCGAACAATTCCGACGCTTCTCTACCTTCAGAGGATTGCGCAGTAAACGTTGGCCCGTTAACGGCCAATCGATCCAAGCCGAGATCTTTCAATTCCTGTAGACGATCAACGCACTGCGACGGATCCCCGATGATGGCGAAACGGTCGATGAATTCGGGCGTCACCGCAGAGGTTTGTTGAGAATCACCGCGCCCATGCTCCTTCATGTTGTAGCGCTTATGGATTGAGTCGAGAACTTCCGCCTGCATCTGGTCAACGGGTCCCGAGATGCCTCCGTGCATCACTGAAAATCGCGCAAAGAGTGTTGCTCCTCCCCGCGCGAGTTTCTGCGCTGTTTCAAGGTTTGGATGGCAAACAATGTTGACG
>CAXDSX010000008.1:0-25717 GCA_963992075.1 uncultured Pseudomonadales bacterium
TCTCTATTCGTCGGCAGCGTCAGATGTGTATAAGAGACAGATCCTGCACCCGGCAGGTTTCGAGATTCAGCTGGATCGTCCGCTGGATTTCTATGCTGTCACCGACCATGCGTTTTTTCTTGGGATGTGGTCCGCGATGGAGCAACCGACGCATCCGCTCCATAACGACCCCGATGCGCAAACGTTTCTTAACGCAACGACGGTGCCTGAACGAGGGCAATCGTTCTCGAGGCTTTTTCAGTTTCTGGACCCCAGCGCCAACGACGGGAGTCCCCTTGCCGTTCACCTTGCGACTGACCTCACGGACGTCAAGTCGGCGTGGAGTGAAATTCAGGCGTCGGCGAATCGCAATTACGAACCGGGAAAGCTGACGACGTTTATTGCCTACGAATACACGTCGAGTCGCGACGGCAATCTCCATCGCAACGTCATTTACCGTGGTGATACAGCGCCCGACGTGCCCTATTCAAGGCTCAACTCGTTGAATCCTGAAGATCTTTGGACCTGGATGGACTTGCAGCGGGAACAGGGCTTTGAAGCCCTCGCTATTCCGCACAACGCCAACGGCTCCAACGGCAACATGTTCCAGATGACGCGATTCGACGGTTCGGCGATGGACGCCGACTACGCTATCCAACGAATGCGCAATGAACCGTTGGTGGAGATCACGCAGATCAAAGGGACGTCCGACACGCACCCGTTTTTATCGCCCAACGATGAATGGGCCGATTTCGAGATCTTGCCGTACCAGATTGCGAGTTGGAATAAGAGTTGGCCTCGTGGGAGCTATGTTCGAGAAGCCTGGCTCAACGGGTTCAAGTTGGAACAGGATCTGGGCGAAAACCCGTACCTCTTCGGCGTTATTGGCGCGAGCGATACGCATAATTCGGGTGACGTGTTTGACGAGTCGAATTTCGTCAGTAAGGTCGGGGTGTTGGATGCCGATGCGGTGAACAGAGGCTCGGTGCCGTCTGCCCATCGGGACGGGCTTCCCGCCTATCGGGAGTCCGCGAATCGATATTTCGGCTCGTCGGGCATTGCCGGCGTCTGGGCGGGCGAGAATACACGCGAATCGATTTACGACGCATTCCGGCGGAAAGAAACGTTTGCGACGACGGGGTCTCGCATCAAGGTGCGCCTGTTCGCAAGCTACGACTACGACGACGCCTTACTAGAAGCGCCGGATTTAGTCGCCGCCGCCTACGCCAACGGTGTTTCCATGGGGGCTGAGCTACTTGCTAAGCGACGGGGTGAACCGCGATTCCTTGCTTGGGCGAGTCGCGATCCGATGCGAGCAGAACTGCAGCGTCTGCAGATTATCAAGGGTTGGCTTGACGCAGGTCAGACCCAGGAGGCCGTATACGATGTCGCGTGTGCGGGCGGTGCAGCCGTTGATCCGGAGACCCACCGATGCCCCGACAACGGCGCGACCGTCGATCTGACCGATTGCAGCGTGACGGCGGACGTTGGCGCGGCCGAGCTATTAACGTTATGGGACGATCCCGACTTTGATCCTAAACAACGGGCCTTCTACTACGTTCGGGTGTTGGAAAATCCCACCTGTCGATGGTCGACGTGGGACGCCATTCGCGCCGAAACCGCCCCCAGACCCGACTTGGCAACGACCATTCAAGAAAGAGCATGGTCCTCGCCCATCTGGATCGTACCTCGTTGATTCAAAAGCCTAGCGATTGCGGTACGGCGCTATCTACCGTCACCGAGCTTGCAGATGGCGGATGAAGCCATCGGTCGGTTCGATCACATCGGCATTGCCGTACACAGTATCGATGCCGCAAGGTCCTTTTTTGAGGACGCCCTGGGCGCTAAATTTCGCTCCATGGGTGAACACGCTTCAGGAGACTTTCGTATTGCACTGTTTGATTTGCACGATTTCTGTATCGAGTTGTTGGAACCGATTAATCCGGAGGGATTTCTCGCTCAATTCCTTGAAAAGCGAGGGGAAGGGTTTCATCACTTAACCCTGCAAACGCCCGATCTCGAAAAGAAGGTCGATCAGCTTGAGTCCCAAGGAATCAAAGTGGTGGATAAAAATTTTGCTGACCCAGCGTCGGTCGACGCTTTTATTTCGCCCAAAAGTGCACACGGGTTGCTTGTTCAATTAGGTCAATCCCTCGGACCGCTCAACAATCCACCGTATTGGGAAGATTAATCGAGGACGGACTTGAAGGTGGACGCGTTGTTCGTGTGCGCCGCCGCTAACACCAAATGAAGAAAGCGTTTGTTATTTTAGGCATGGGATTAGCGCTTCTGGCCGCGGCTGCGCTTGTCATGACGCAGACTTCCTGGGGCCAGAACTTCCTAATGAAGCGCTTGATCGCTACAACTCTTCTCGATACACCGATGGCTTGGGACGATCCCGACGTGTTGCGTGTGTTTGTTTGCGGCAGTGCTTCGCCTCTTGGGATATCGGAGAGAGCCCAGAGTTGCATCGTTGTGGCGGGCGGATCCACTTTTTTCATCGTCGACGCGGGCGCGGGATCGACCGCAAATTTGATACGCGCGCGGCTACCCATGCAAAACCTTGCCGGCGTCTTGCTCACCCATTTCCATTCGGATCACATCAGTGCGCTGGGTGACACCAACCTTGTCTCCTGGGTTGGGGGACGGACCGCGCCGCTAGACGTATACGGTCCAGAAGGTGTGGCGAGCGTTGTCGATGGGTTTAACAAAGCCTATGCCCTTGACCGAACGTATCGAACGGAGCACCACGGCAGCGAACTATTGCCCCCAGATGTTGGGCCGATGCGGCCGCAGTTAATTGCGATGGGGGAGGTCACGGAGGTGGGGGAATTCAGCATCAGGCCATTTTCGGTCGATCACGATCCCGTTCGACCCGCGGTGGGATATCGTTTTGATTACCGTGGCCGCTCCGTCGTCGTTAGTGGCGATACCAACGCGTTGCAATCCACGGCGACGGCATTGCGCGGCACCGATCTCCTCCTCCATGACGCGCTCTCGCGACCGATGGTGCACACGATGAGAGACGCCGCTGCGACTGCAGGCAATACGCGTATGGCGCAGATCCTGGACGACATCCTCGAGTACCACGCCCACACCGATTCCCTGACCGACGTTTCCCGTGAGGCGGGTGTTGCGATGCTTGCGTTGTATCACTTGGTCCCAGTACCCCCGAATGGGATCGCAGAGAGCATTTTTCGTCGAGGCTTGCCGTCGGAGATTCGTCTTGTTGATGACGGTACGGTGTTCAATTTGCCGGCAAATACCGACGCGATAGAAGTTGTGCAGATATTCTAGTGCCCTCCAACAATCCCAAGAGCATGTCGACTCCGGGCAACGTCGAAAAACCTCGGAGACCCAGGGGGCCGTTGAGGTTTATCCTGCTGCACCATGACGGCTGTAGCCGTGAGGCATTTCACTACCGGGTGGAGCTGGATGGGTCGGTCGCGGAGTTGCTTGCGCCAGAAACGAAGGGTCAACACCCTGGATCCGTGGGTGTATTGATTCGCGGTCATTTTGATCGTGAGCGTCCGAACGAGCGTCAGCTCGACGGGCTCAAGGCATTGTTGCTTGACCTAAAATTTCGCTATCCCGACGTCGGCTTGGGCGCTCATCGGCAAGTCCGTGGCGACGGTGCGACCTCGTGCCCGGGAAAACGCTTCCCAATGCAGGAGCTCGCAGACTGGTTCAAGAAGGATTTGATTCGAGCCCGCGATGAAAAATTGCAACGAGAGGTGGAGTCGCAATATTCGCCGAGAACTGCAGAGTGAGCGAGAGGACGTTTGGTTGACGATACGAGCGGGTGAAGGGGCACGGCGCGGGGATTGTTGCTGGACGGATCGCCACGGCGTGAACGATTAAAGTCGTTTACCAACGGTTCGAGTTAGGTATGGTGGCTTTCAGTCTTTGAACGCGTTGGTGAACTGGGGTCTCGGCCTGGTATGAAAGGAGAAATGAATGGGTATCGAAGTCAGGGACGAACGATTCTTCGACGTCGTCGAAGAAAATCTTGAATTAGAAACGTTAGCCGATGGCTTCGCCTTTACCGAAGGTCCGATTTGGCATCCACACGAGCAACACCTGACCTTTAGTGACATCCCGTCGAATCGAATGCATCGTTGGAGCGAATCGAGCGGGGTGTCTGTCTACCGCGAACCGAGCAACATGAGCAACGGTAATACCTACGATGGCAGCGGTTGTATTCTCAGTTGTGAACACGCGACCTCGCGGGTGACCCGAGAGGAGTCCGACGGCTCGCTTACGGTGATTGCCAGCCATTACCAAGGCAAAGCGCTCAATAGCCCAAACGATATCGTGGTGGCTAACGACGGCGATATTTATTTTACTGATCCGACTTACGGTCGCGAAGACCACACAGGGATTGTGCGAGAGACTGAACTTGATTTTCAGGGTCTCTATCGAGTCGACGCCGCCACTGGCGAGCTAGAACTCCTTGCCAGCGATTTTCAGCAACCGAATGGGTTGGCGTTTACGCCTGATCAACAGGAGTTGTATGTGGCGGATACACCGCGTATGCATATCCGGAAATTTCAGATCGACAAAAACGGTACGCTATCGGGCGGTGACGTATTTGCCGAGTCGACGGGGAATGGTGCCGGTGCACCCGACGGTCTCAAAGCGGCGTCGACGGGGCACGTGTTTTGTGCGGGACCAGGCGGAGTGCATGTATACGCGGCCGACGGCGCTTGTTTAGGCGTCATCCAGACCCCCGCTTTCTGCGCCAACTTCACCTGGGGTGGCGATGATCTGAAGTCATTTTTTCTAACCTCATCGAACCACCTTTATCGCACTCAGGTTAAAGTGGCCGGGATACCCCTCTTCTAACGCGTTAATTCTAGAGGTGGTGTTTGATCAGAAATTCGAAGGCACTACGGTCGGCGCCCTCCCTTGATAGATCCTGTTTAGCACGTCGCGCCGCTTGACCCGAAATCGGTTGGGCGTCTCGAGCTTTTATATGGGCTTCAGCGACACGCTCAAGCATGACGAAACGTGATACCGACTGAGCGACATCAACGCCGACCGTTAGGAGGCCGTGATTGCGCAGAATGATCGCACCGTTACGCCCTAAGCTTTGCGCAATGCGAGAGCCGCCATCTAAGCTTTGTACTTGCACCTCCTCGTCGTCGAACAACACGCAATCTTCAAAGAAGAGGCAGGCTTCTTGCGTGATGGGTTCGACATCGCGAACTTCCGCGGAGAACGGTGTGCCCCATTGGGTGTGGGTATGAGCGACGCTGCTAATGTCCTGTCGAGCGGCCAATAGCGGTTGATGAATAAAGAATCCGGCCTTGTTGACGTCGCCCGATCCCTCCACGACCAGCCCCTCGGCGTTGAGCAGCACGAAGTCGCTCGGTTCAGCTTCGGCAAATGCCACCCCGTACCGAAGCAGCCAAAAGCAATCGGTTCGATCAGGGTCGCGCGCGCTGATATGGCCGTCCCCCAGATCGCCCCAGCCGTGAGCCGCAAAGATACGGTAACCGTTGCACAGCTCCTCGAGCATGGTTTGGCGACTGTTCATAGGCAATTCCATGTTAACGCGCAGTGCCGTTTGCGTTAGCGGCTGGCGTGATTAGACGCCCCATGATGCAACGTTTCGGGAACGTAACGAAAGAGAATAATTAACCCAATAACCGCGAGACCACCGGTCCACGCGCTGGCAATGGCTAACGTGGTGGCGCTCGCGATGGTCCCCAGGACGAAGGGACCTAGCGCGCCACCGGCGTCGCCTACCAAGCGCCAAACCCCGAGAAATTCACTGCGGCCATTTGATGGCGAAAAATCCCCACCGAGCGTCATAAAAATTCCGGTCCCAAATCCATTCCCTAGTCCTGCGAGCATGGCAAAACCGCAAAATTGAACAAATCCCGTGGCCAAAGGTAGTAACACGATGGCGGTTCCCAATAAGACTAAGGACGGAGCCAACGCGTACTTCCTTCCCGCGTGATCGAGGATTAATCCGGCCGGAAAAAACATCAGCATGTCGACGAGGGAAGAGAGACTAAAGGCGAGGCCGACCTCAGATTCACCCAGGCCGAGTGACACGCCCACGAGGGGAATCATTAACACGCGACTGTGGCGAAGAAATGAAAGCATGACCATGACCATGCCCGCCGTCATAAAGGTACGACGTTGGGTAATGATGATCTGCCGAATTGGAACCGTCTTTCGTTTTTCTTGGGAACGTGAGCCGCCTTTCGAATAGATCGCGACGGTCACCAGGCAAATCGCAAACAGCAGTGCTGCGCCCACGAATACGGGCTCGTAACCAATATGTTCCGCGGAAAACCCGGCCACGAGCGGGCCAACGAGGGCGCCGCCACGATGTAGCCCTGCCATCACCGAGATCACCCTTCCCCGTTGGTTCAGTTGCACGGTCTCCGTGATAAACGTCAATCGAGCGAGCAAGAACATGCCAGCGCCGGCACCAAATCCGAGCGCAAGAAGTCCCAATAACCACGGCGATTTTGTGATTGCGCATCCAACGGCCATGATGAGGAGGAGAAGTAAGCCGACAACCATGACGGTCTTGTCGCCGAAACGGGCGACGAGAAGCCCTGAAGGGACGTCCGACAGCATGGTGCCGACACCCCTCATACCAACCATCGCAGCGGCCATTGCGAAACCACCGCCAAGCTTTAACGCGTAAAGCGGTAGGAGAATTTGGATAGCGTTTTGCGCGATCGCATATAGAGCGGATGGCAAATAGACGGGGAGAATTAGATCCCTTATGACCTCCAGGATCGGCGGCGGAACGTCTGACTCACTGCGGGAGGTTGGGAGCATCTTTACCGTCTGACATCTTCCATCTCCCACGTTTCGGTATGCACAGAGTGAGTTGCGGGGCGCGGATAAACAAAGATCTCTTTCGAGGACGGTTCCACGTCGCCTGACCGAATGAATAAACTAACTATAGCTTGAGCACGACTAGGTTACGTAAGATCTGTTTTTTGTGGAGGTTGAGTGGATGGGTCGTCAGGCGGTATTGCTGGAACAAAAAGAAGAACACGTTCTCGTGTTGACCATGAATCGACTGGAACGCCATCACGCCCTCAACCGTGAACTGTCGGGAAGTCTGTCGGACGCTATTGCCCGTGCAGAGACTGACGCGGAGGTTCGAGTAATCGTACTCACAGGAGCCGGGATAAAGGCGTTCTGTGCTGGCGCTGACATGCTCGAGGTCAGTGGTGTCGAGAAAACGGAAGGTGGCGATAGGATTAATGCCTTTGACCCGATCGGTAAGTTGAGTGATACACCAATTCCCGTCATCGCAGCGATCAATGGATACTGCTATGGAGGTGGCGCGCGGCTAGCCGTTGCCTGTGACATTCTGCTCGCATCGGACAACGCAACCTTTCGCTTGCCGGGCGCTGAATACGGTTTGGTGGTAGCCGCCGCCTCGTTGCCCAGGTTGGTAGGGTCTTCAAAAGCGAAGGAGCTCATCTTCTCGGCCCGTAAATTCACTGCGGACGAGGCGGAGCGATGGGGCATGCTGAGCGCTGTTTATCCACAACCCGAGCTGATGGATAAGGCCATGGAGCTCGCGCACGAGATTGCGGGGAATTCCGTCGCCGCTGTCCGCGCATCAAAGCAAGTGATCGATGCGGCAACACTTTCGGAGGCGGCGACCAGACTCGAAGCCGAAGCCAATAAAGAACTCCGCGGCAGTCCTGAACAGCGCGATCGATTCCGCGAGGCCACTCGAAAAGTGACAGGTCGCTAGTGTCGACCAAATCGACACACGCGCAACACGCGCACGCGGGTCACGATCTCGTTACCTAGTCGGCAGCGACGGAGTCCTTTTCGGACTTGGTTAGCGTACGGTAAGTGACCGATCCAAACAGCATCTCGGCCCACGATTGCTGACCCCAGCGGACTTCCTTGCTTGGGTCCGGGTTTGCCGGGTTCTGAGTCGAGTTGTCCCAGGTCGTTGAATGCACCAAGCGTGTGCCCGCGGGTAGAACTTTTGGCGTTTCTAACCGGTAAGTCGTTTGCCAGTTGAAATCGTAGTTAGGTACCGACAACAAGATCTCTTTTTCGCCGCTTGGGTAAAACGCAACGAAGTCGGATGCCTTGCCCCGATAGTGTGAATGCGGCAACAGGCTGTAGACCAGGACATCATCCTTAAACACGTGCTCGGCTTTGGCTGTGTGAGCTTTGGTATGCGGTGGTATGCGGAACCTAAAATTAATTAAGGTTCTTCCGCCGAGTCGGTGCAAGGGTTCTGCTTCGTGCAGGTAGATACCGAGTTGAGATCGGTCCGTCGTTTCCCGCCCGTACGGCGTGTAGTGCATCTGGAACCGAATGGTGGAACCAGCCGGTAACAATCGACCGGTGTTCGCTGGATAGACGCTACCGGTTGTACCGGGAACGTAGCCACCCAAACCACCAGAGCCGCGGCCGCCGAAACGCGATCTTCCCGAACCTTGTCCGGGCGCACGAAAAGTTGTGATCACATGATGCAACGCGGCCCGATCGCCGGGCAGAATCTCCGCGGCTCGGACCCAAACATCATGATCCAAGGGATTGGTGACGGTCGGGTACTGGTAGTCGACCACGCCAGATGCAGGGACCTCCTGGGCTGGGATATCGACAACGACGTCGGGGGAACCAAGTCCCCATTCCGGCCAGTCGTGTACAAAATTGGCGAGTGGATCGGCACCTTCACCTCGTGGTGCGCCTGCTTCGATCCAATGCACAAGCGTCTTTTTTTCTTCGACCGAAAGCGAGCGATCATTGCTGAACTGTCCGTGATGTGGGTCGGCGTGCCACGGTGGCATCCGTTGAGTTCGAACCACTTCGCGCATCATCAAGGAGAAACCGAGCACCATGTTGTGATCGCTCATGACCCACGGCCCGATACCGCCTGGTCGGTGGCAGGTAAGGCATTTTTCGATTAACAGGGGTGCAATGGTGTCGGTGTAGGAGATGTCGGCATGGGTCGATCGGCGTTTTTGTTCAGGGAACGCCACCGCGCAGCTTTCTTGTAGTGCAACGGGTGCTGGAACCGGATTGCCGCCGAGGATGGCGTCGAGGGTTGCGGCAACACCGTCGATGTCGCCGCGATAAACGGTGCGCCACGTACCTGGATCGATGACGACAGCTTCACCCGCTTGCCAAAATTCGAGGGATTCGCCGATCAGTTGGGTATCGTCAATGAGAACTGCAAGACCGTTATCTTCGGCGTCCATGGCAGCACGGATGGTGGCGCGATTGTCGTCGAGACTGGAGTTGAGAAGTCGGATTTCAACCCCCTTGGGGGCATAGGTCTCTGCTAATTTCTCAAGCTCCCGGGCTGCCTCTTGGCCTCCCCGGCAGCCCGACGCATGGGCCATGAGCACCACGGCGCTCGCATCGGAGAGGTAGTACAGTTCATGCGCGTCGCCGCGCTGATCCAGCAGTTCGAAATTGTCGACCAGGCTTGCATTGGCCGAGGTGGCTAGGTATGGCAACAACAAAAGTGCCGTTGCAGCTACGAATTGGTGGCATCGGTGCATGGCGCCCCTCCTGCTTTGCCCCGGAGTATAGGAGAGATTTCGAGTCTTTGCCCTAACGTGTCAGCGCAGTCGTTCGGTCCCCGTAATACCGAGTTCTTCAAGTTCCTGGTACTCCTCCGGGCTCACGCTAAGTTCTTCTTCGAACACCTCACGACTGTGTTGCCCGAAGCAAGGGGCGTGGGTGATGGTACCGCGAGCCGTATTCTGGAATACCCAAGGCACCATGGGCATGAAATGGGTCCCGGACTCGGGGTGCGTGATCGGCCGGAGAAAATCTCGCGCTAAGAATTGTGGGTTGGGTTCTTGGTAGATCGCTTCAAACGGTTCGACGCGCGCGGCCGCGATGCCTAGGGAACCGAGTTCGATAGCTGTAACGTTGGCGTCGACATTCGCCGTCCATTTAGCGATTGCGTCGTCGAGCGCGCCTTCGTTTTCCTTTCGAAGGGCCATGGACGCGAAACGCTCGTCGCTGATACCGGCAAGCTGCGCCAGCGAAGAAAATGCCGAGTCGGTTTCGGCGGCAATCGCAAGCCAGTCGTCTCCCTTCGCCCGATAGACGTTGTGTGGCGCAATTTGCGGATGACGGTTACCGCTTGGCGTGCGCAAGTGACCGTTGCCGTCGAATTCGAGCATGGCGTCTCCGAGCTGGACGGCGACGGCCTCAATCATTGCGGCGTCAATACGTTGTCCTTCGCCGGTGCGTTGTCGATGGTTCAGAGCTACCAGGATGGCGGCGGCGAGGTAATAGCCTGAGATGGGGTCAGGGATCAGGCCCCCTGTATTCTGAGCGATTTCTCCTGCGTACCCATGGATAGAGGATAGGCCCGCCATCGGCTCTGTGGTGGCACCGTTCGCTGGATATTCCGCGAGGGGTCCAGTAGCGCCATAGCCTGACACTGACGCAAAAATGATGTCTTTCCGGTGTTCACGCAAGGTCTCCATGGTGACGCCCCAATTGCCCATCACGTGGGGACTGAAGTTGTCTGCCACAACGTCGAATTGTGGAACCATGCGCCAGAACATGTCGCGTCCTCGGGGATTCGCCATATCGAGAGTAATGGCGCGTTTGTTGAGATTAACGGTGTTGTACATGCCGTTGTTGTTGAGCGGATTCTGTTCGATATCGGGGTTGCGAACGGCAGGAGGGACTGGCGCTCCTGCGCCACGCCAGACGTCGGGTCGTTTGCAGCTTTCGATTTGAACTACATCAGCACCGAGCAATCCCAGCAGCTGGGTCGCGAAGGTGCCGGCCCACGCCTGCGTAAACGCGAGTACTCGGATCCCCTGTAGGGGTAGATCAGGTTTACCGGTACTTCGACGCTTCTTAGGGACTGTCGTTTCGACGTCACCATCGTCCTCGCCAATCGCAGGTGCTCTGCGATCGAGAGCCCAAGGGGTTGTCGATAGTTTCGCTGGCGCGCCTGGCGCATGAACCTGGCGGTCGCCGACTTGAGTCGGCACGATGTAGTTACGCGATCGAAGGTGCTCGCTTTCGAGCAACTCCTGCGCGTTCTGAACCACGCCCGCAATGCAACGACGTTGCACGAGGCCGTGAAATAATTCCCATTTGTCGCGTGTCGCGGACGCTTTTTCGAGGCCGTCGCGAACTGGTCGAGTGTCTTTCTGATTACGCCCCAGGACCGGAACGAATTCCGGATCGTTGGCCAATTCGGGCAAATCAAGGAAGTTCATCGCTTCTTCCCAAAATGCCCAGTCGCCGTAGCCGTAATTGATGGCACCGTTCTGAGTTTTCCACAAAGGCCCTGCCCTTCCGCGATCGCGTTTTCCGTTAGGCCCGTGCGCCATCCGATTGCCGCCAATGAATAATCCAAGTTCGGCCCAAGGTGCGCAGGTGTTGGCCATCGCTTCCATTTCACTGACGTCGACGCACTCTCCGTGCCCGCTGTTACCACGGCGAAATAATGCGGCTGCCGCGCCTACAAATCCTGCGACGCCACTGATGTAGCCGGTTTGGTGAAGTGGGAGTTGCAGCGGTGGTTCGTCCACGTAGCGGTTAATTGAACTCCAACCAACGCGGGCGCACGTTGTTAGATTATTGCCGGGAAACTTCGCCAGCGGGCCGTCAAGCCCGTGCGGGGTGATGGACAAATGCACCGAATCTGCGGAACGCTGCGACACGGCATCTGGGATTTCTGTGGATGTCGTGACGATCACGTCGGCAGCTGCGATCAAACTCACGTGGTCTTGAATCGATCCGCTGACGGAACGCTTATTCCAATTGACGTAGCCGTGTAGCAACGATTCCGGGGTGCCGGATTCGCTGTCCATAAACGGGGGTTCTTGCCGTAGAGGGTGGCCCTGTGCTTCTTCGATGAGGATTACCTCAGCGCCAAAGTCGCCGAACATGCGGGCTGCGTAAGCACCCGACAGACGATTTGATAAATCGATAACTCGGATTTCCTGAAATGCCTTGGTCATGGTGCGCCTCCTGCGGTAGATACTATCCTGCGTACTAGTTAACGACGGAGCCCCAAGGGCTGCAAAATATTACGACTGGGCTTGGAAACGTGGGACAACGTACGGGCCCTCAGGGATGATTGCGATCGCAGAATCTCCGGTTGTTCGCACGCTATCTTCGATGGCCGCATCAACCGAGTCGATGATTTCAACGCCTGTAAGTGCGCGCTCATCGTCGGATAAGCCCGTGGTATAGAGCTTAACGTTGGCGAGGCGTTGTGACTTCAATTGCATCTCGGTCTCCCATTCGTCGATGTCGGCGAGGCGTTTGTTTAGGATGCGGGCGCGAAAAGCGGCGGGGCCGTCATGCAGAAGGCGCTGTTGGGACGCGCGATAGGCGGCCGAGCCGAGGCCTTCGGCACACTGGGAGGCGATAATAAGGTTTGCGTCTTGAGCAAGGATTCCCATGGGGTTCACCATGCCTTTGACGGTTTGGTAATAGGTTTGATCGAGCGGGTATCCGGCGGCTGAAGTCACTACGGTGCTATACCTTTTCGGTGTGGAAACGGTGCAGTACTGATCAGCGAAAGCGACGGACTCAAGGTGGCTGGCGACGATCTCACCAAAATTGACGAACGAAAGCTCACGCTCGTCGTCAATTACCGTGTTCAACGCGAGAAGATTGCGGCCGTTGTATCGCTTTAGCATACCGATGATTTCAAGTTGTTCTGCGTGCAGCGGGTTGTCCTCGAGGTTGCATTGCGCACACGCTGGGTCTTCCATAAAGCGGGCACTATGCAGCGTTCGGATCGTATCCGCGTGAGCGATTCCTGGGGCGACGACCTTACGTCCACCTGAATAACCCGCCATAAAGTGAGGCTCGACTAGCCCAGTGGCGATCCCGAGGTCGGCTTCAACAAACCGACGGTCGAGTCGGATCGGCGTATTCCGCGAGGTAATACCTAAGTCGATATGCTGCTCGTCGTTGCGGGCATCGTGGTTGACGACGCGTACGTTGTTTAAGACCCAGTCATCGCCAATCACGCTTGCCAACTCGTCGCCTTCGTTTGGTCGATGCAACCCCGTCGCGACGAGGACGGTAATACGTTCCAATGAAATTCCAGAACCGGTCAGTGTTTCAATGAGCGGGCGGAGGAAAACGTGGTTGGGTACCGGTCGCGTGACGTCACAGACCAAAATACAGGCGGACCGGGAATCCGCGATGGCGTGCTGCAACGAGTCACAACCAACGGGCTGGCTGAGTGCGTTGGTCACGGCTAACCCAGGATTTGCGAGGATCGGCATTGATGGTTTGCGTACCACCGTAACCTCGGCCTTCGCGGGGCACGTGACGGTTAGAACTGATTTGCCGTACAAGAGATCGACTTTCATGGGTTAGGGCCCGTTATTAAAGGGCTTGCAAGCGTACGATGGTACAGTTGCGTAGACTTCATTGCAGCGCTCCTTTAAGCGCCATTCGAGGGAATGATGGCTGGTACAAACGACATCGAATACGAGGTTATCGTTGGTTGGGAAAAGCTGCCAGATGGCTGGAGTTTCGTTGAAGTTGCGGGAGTCGCGACGGATTCGAAAGACCGCGTTTATGCGTTCAATCGTGGCGAACATCCCATGATTGTGTTTGATGCGGACGGAAATTTTATAGAGGCATGGGGTGAGGGGGTTTTCACGAATCCCCACGGCATTTACATCGGCCCTGATGATCGCGTCTACTGTGCCGATAACTTTGACCACACCGTACGAATTTTCGATACGGGCGGGCAGTTGCTGCAGACGTTGGGCGAAGCGAACAAACCGTCGGACACGGGGTTTGTTGCCGGTAAAACGCCAGTGCAGCAATCTGCGGGGCCTTTCAATCGGGTGACTAACGTCGCGTTATCCAAGAACGGCGAGCTGTACGTTTCGGACGGCTACGGTAATGCCCGAGTCCACAAGTTTGATCAGCAAGGGGAGCACGTCACGTCCTGGGGCCAACCCGGGAGTGGGCCAGGTGAATTCGTGTTGCCGCATGCAATCGCTGTGGACCGATACGATCGCGTTTACGTTGCGGACAGAGAGAACTCGCGGATTCAAGTGTTCACCACGAACGGCGATTACGTCACCGAATGGAATGACGTGATTCGTCCCGACGACTTGTTTATCGATTCGGATGAAAATATGTACGTCGCTGAACTTGGTGAGCGCGCCGGGTTAGCTCCGCATGTGGACATCCCGCCCCACGCGCCGCACGCGAGGGTTAGCGTTCTTACCCTCGAAGGAGATGTACGGGCGCGATTCGGTGGGACGGACCCCGTCGCTCCAGGCAACTTCTTCGCCCCGCATGGGATTTGGGCGGACTCCAAAGGCGATCTTTACGTTAGCGAGGTTACCGTTAGTGGAGGCGGACGTTGGGGGTTGGTCCCCATGGACTGTCATTCACTGCAAAAATTTGTACGTATCCACGGCTAACAATAAAAGGCCGCGCCTGGCGCGGCCTTTTTTACGTCCGGATGCGCGGAACTTAGTGGGCGCCGTTTCGTAGCACCTCGCCAGCGCAGACCCCGGTGTGCTCGTCGTCCCGAAGAATGACTTCACCGTTGCAGATCGTGGCTTGATATCCCGTGGCTTGTTGCTGGAAGCGCGGTGCGCCACCCGGAAAATCGTTCACGATGTAAGGCTGGCGCTCTGCCACACGACCAATGTCGATGACGTTCACGTCGGCTCGTTTGCCAACTTCCAGCGTTCCTCGATCGTTGAGGCCCAACACACGAGCAGGTTCGGCAGCAATTCGTCGGACGGCTTCTTGAATCGTGTAAACACCTGCGTCGCGGTGCCAATGCGAAAGCACGAACGTGGACCAACCGGAATCGATCATCTGGCTGACGTGAGCGCCGGCGTCACCAAGACCAGGCATCGCCCAATCGGTGGTGATCATCTTTTCCAGGTGCTCAAGATTGACGTTAAAGCCGCGCTGGTGGAATAACGCCTTCCCGTTCGTTTCTAGCGTTAACCGCAGCCAGGTTTCGGCGGGATGTTCGCCCGCCTCTTCGGCGATGTCGTAGAGACTCTCGTATCGTGACTGCGTGTAATTTGGGCGTGCTTCCTGTCCCATGGGGTAGTAACGCTTGGTGGCGTTAAGAATCATTTCTCCTTGTTCGTGATCCTTGATTTCTTGGACCAGCCTTGAACGAAATTCCGCGTCCTGTATGGCTTGTAAGCGGTCGGCGAAGTCCATGCCGCGAAGTTCATTCCAGGATTTCGTGTGCCAGAAATTGCCGGTCGACAGTCCGCCGACGCCACCGCCGCTGCGCGGTACCGTGATGCCGGTGATGTCTACGCCATTACGACGCATTTCGCTTACCCGTTCGTCCAAGCGGATACCGTGTTCGGCGATCGCGCTAAATAGAATCCGGCTGTTTTGACCTTCTTCGGCCAGCAGGTCCATTTCGTTGTCGATATCACCGAAGTGCGGAACGGTTTGCATCAAACCGCCGTGCTTGCCGACGGCCTTTGAGATCGCGAGTAACTCTTCGCGACTAGCAAAGGTCCCGGGAATGGGACGGCGGTCTGGGAGGGTATGGCCGGGGTGGCGGTTAACGGAGAAACCGACAGCGCCTTCTCGGACAGACTTGCCCGCGAGTGCGGCTATTTGTTCAATTTCTTCTGGGGTTGCCTGCTCTTCGATGGCGCGTTCGCCCATGACGTAGAAGCGGGTCGCGCTGTGACCAACCAAGCCTGTCACATTGATCATGGGACCAAGTCGTTCGATGGAATCGAGGTAACCCCCGTAGGATTCCCAGTCCCAAGGCAAGCCTGTCATGATGGCGTGTTTAGGGATGTCCTCGACCGTTTCCATCATGCCCGCGAGAAATTCGCGATCCTCGGGTTTGCAAGGCGCGAACGTCACCCCGCAGTTGCCCAAGAGTGCCGTTGTGACCCCGTGCCAGGTGACGGAGGTCATGTGAGGGTCCCACCCGATTTGGGCATCGAGATGCGTATGTAAGTCGACGAATCCCGGGGTGATGGTGTTTCCACCTGCATGAATTTCTTCGGTTCCGCTCTTCTCAACCGTACCGATGGCCGTGATTGAGTTACCGTCGATGGCGATGTCGCCCTCGAATGGCTCGTTACCGGTGCCGTCGACGATGACGCCACCGCGAATGACTAGATCGTGGGACATGTCCCCTCCCATGCGGTTCAAACAGTGAACAATCGTCTGAGTATGCCAGATATTGCGAGGGGACGGCCAAGGGACCAAATTGAAGGTGGTCGATGAGAACTCGACTGATTAGACTGCATCGGTTGTGCCCAGTCGTATCGATACATCGCTCATATACCGTGCGTTGATTCTAACGGGCTTGGTGCTGTTCGGATTTTATCTTGCGGCCGATCGTGGCCTCGTGTCGCTCGCGCTAAATTCTGACCGTAGCTATATTTCTTGGGTCATTTTGGGTGTCTATACGTTGGCCAGTTGCCACTGGCTATGGTCCTCGTTGCACTTGACGCGGGAACGGCAGCGTTTTTCGGAGCTTGAAGAAGCCCGTTTACGGGGTGATCCAAACGTTGCGATGGAAGATGGTTTGCTGGGCGAATTTTTCACCCGGTTGGACGCGAAATCTGACGATTACCCCGACGCGTTGCTGACCGCGTTCGGAGACGAACTAGCGAATCGTCATGCCATCGGGCACTTCGTCAGCGACGTGTTACTGAAGCTCGGTCTGCTTGGCACGGTCGTCGGGTTTATTTTGATGCTCCTTCCGGTGGGTGAAATCGAGGATTTCGATCCATCGATGATGCAACAGCTCTTGAGCGCGATGAGTGGAGGTATGGCGGTCGCTTTGTACACGACCATCGCGGGCCTCGTGACCAGTACGTTATTGAAGCTCCAATACCACGTCGTTGATACGTCGGCGGCGGATTTGGTGACTCGCCTGCAAGTATTCGTCGATTCAAAACCGCAAGAAGATCGGGATACGGTAGATGCGTCATAGAATCTATGGCCAGAGAGAATCTCAAGACGCTTTCACGGATCTCCTCTTCAACGCCTTGCTTGGCTTCGCGTTTATGTTTGTGGTCGCGTTCTCGCTAATCAGCGACCCGACGGATACCGGGAAAGTGGATCGCAAGGCTGAAATCCTCATTACCGTTCGCTGGCAGGATCGGCATCCGGACGACGTCGATACCCTGGTCGAAGATCCGCAAGGGAACATGGTTTGGTATCACAATCGGGACACGGGATTGATGCATTTGGACCGTGACGACCGTGGCTTGTTTCAGGACCGCGTAATTCTTGATGGCGTTGAGGTATCCAATCCGCTCAATCAAGAGACGGTAACGGTCAGGGCCATGAAGGCGGGGGAGTACGTCGTGAACGTGTTGCACTATCAGGCGAACTACAGCGAACCGTTGCCGGTAACCGTCAAAGTCGAGAAGCTCAACCCCGTCGTCAAGCTCATTCACTACGAGAAGCTCGAACTCAATGGCATAGGCGATGAACAAACCGCCGTGCGTTTTAGTGTCGATGGCTCGGGCGAGGTGATTGGCACCAATAAACTGAGTAAACGCCTGCTGAGCAAGGCGGTCGCGGTAAAACTTTGATTACCACGGCGATTGTGCTCGCGCTTGCGTATGCCGCGACTGCGGCACTCTTGTTGAACCTCAATCTAACCACACCTTTGGCACGATGGATCAAATACACCTCGGTTGTCGGTGTTTCGGTGCTTTATGTGGTGACGTGGCATGGACTTGGCGACCTCCTCGGTTGGGCAACCAGCGAACCCATGCCCGAGGATTTTCGTCTCCATTGGGTTGTCATTGAGGAGCCCGATAAAGCTAGGGGTGGCGACGGGAAAATCTATTTTTGGATTCGCGAACTTGATGAGGCGGGTTTAGCTGAAGGCGCGCCAAGGGCGTATCAGGTCCCATGGGATGAGGACACTGCCGAAGCGGCGGAAGAGGCCCTGGAGGAACTCGAGGGTGGCCAGTTGTTAAATGGTCGGATGAGTAGGCAAATCATCAATCCTGATCTCATGTCCCCTGATCCAACTGCGCAGTATCGGGGAGACGAATCTGGTTCCCAGGGGGAGCGTCCTCAGTTTGAGTTTATTCGTCTACCGCCACCGACGTTGCCGCCAAAGCCGATTTGAGGTCGACCCGATAAAATCCGCTTTGGCGACAGCTAGACCACTATTGGAGCCAAGTTAAGCGCGGCGCTTCCTGATTGCCGAGCGCAACTTCCCGATCTTCGATGGCTCTTGCTCTCACGTAATCGTGAATCCGGGCGGTATCTTCTTCCGTCAGCACGTCGGCGAAACTCGCCATCCCCGCTGATGCCATCATCCCCTCGAGAACGATTTTGTTGAAAGCGTCGTGGCTTGCTTCGCTAATGCGCCGTAAATCGGAAATCGAGCCCCCGGAGCGGACGACGAGACCGTGACAGAAGCCGCAATAATTGCCGTAGAGACGTTCGCCGCGGGCGATGTCTTCGATACTGGCGGTCAGCGGGGGCTGTTCCGGAATCGACCGATCTACCGCCATTGGGGATTCGAGCGTCGCGTTTCCGCCGATCTTAAACGTGAGTAATTTGCCGTAGTTGCCGTAGGTGAGGGACGCGGGTTCCGCCACCGGCGGTAACGGCTCGCCGGAGAAGAGGTCGCCGCCGCCGTTACCCGTGAGGATCGAAACGTACTGCACCCCGTCGATCATGAAACTCACCGGAGGCGCAAGAATCGACGTGAAGGTGTTGAACTGCCACAGTGCTTCCCCGTTGTCTTTGTTGTAGGCCGTCAGGTAGCCGAGCGCGTCACCCTGAAACACCAACCCGCCGGCGGTTCCAAGGACCCCACCGTTCCAGTAGTGGGGGATCTCCACAACCCACTTGTCGACTCCGGTCAAAGGGTCAAACGCTTTTAGGTACCCTTTGGGAGTGGGTTGGTCTTCCAGATTGTTGAGCAGTAATTGGGCGATGCCGGCGATCTCGATACCAAGATTCCAACCACCCTCGTTGCGTTTGTAAATGCCAGACGCTTTCCACTCCTCCGACATGCCGTAAATGAGTGGATTATCTTGCGCGGGTAGATACACGAGGCCCGCTTCGGTATCGACCGACATTGCTTGCCAGTTATGGGCCCCGAGTGGCCCGGGAAGAATCCATTGTTCCTTTTCGAGGTAGTCGAGGTCCGGGTTCTCGACGGGCCGTCCCGTTTCTAAGTCGACGTGAGTGGCCCAGGTGACGGTGGCAAAGGGGTGCGCCCTCAATAATTTGCCGTCGGCGCGATCGATGACGTAAAAGAATCCGTTCTTAGGAGCTTGCAATAGGACCTTCCGTTCCACGCCGTCGACCGTCATGTCGGCGAGCGCGATGTCCTGGACAGCGGTGTAATCCCAGTTATCCCCGGGTGTGGTTTGGTAGTACCAGTTCATTCGACCTGTATCGGCGTCTAACGCGACGATCGACGCGAGAAATAGGTTGTCGCCACCGCCCGGCGAACGGATCACGCGAGTCCATGGCGAGCCATTACCAACACCAAGATAGACCTGGTCAAAATCGGGGTCATAAACAATGGAATTCCAAACCGTTCCGCCCCCACCAATTTTCCACCACTCGCCGCCTTTCCATGTGTCCGCGGCGGTTTCCATTTCGGGATGTTCGAAAGGAAGGGAAGGGTCTCCAGGGACTGTGTAAAAGCGCCATACTTGCTCCCCGGTCTCAGCATCGTACGCGGTGACATAGCCCCGCACGCCAAATTCGGCACCCCCGTTCCCAATGAAAATTTTGCCTTTCGCTGCTCGGGGTGCGCCCGTGATCGAGTAGAAACGCTCACGGTCGATGATGGTGTCAACTTCCCATACCTTGATTCCTGTGGCGGCATCGAGTGCGATCAAGCGACCGTCGAGACTTGCGACGTAGACGCGACCTTGATAGACGGCCACGCCCCGATTAACAACGTCGCAACAGGCGCGTCGGCCCCATTCTCCGGGGACCTGGGGATCATAAAACCAGAGCTGTTCGCCGCTGACGGCGTCGATGGCAAATACCCGACTCCACGAACTCGTTAGAAACATGACCCCGTCGACGATAATGGGGGTTGCCTCCTGGACTCGATTCGTATTCATGTCGCGTGCCCAGGCGAGCCCAAGTTCGCCCACGGTTTCTCGATTGATTTGTGTTAACGGTGAGAATCGCTGTTCCTCGTATGTACGTCCGTAGGCGAGCCAGTTGCCGGGCTCCGAATCCGCGTTATTAATTCTCGCGTCGTCGATCAGTCCGATGGTGGCAGTTGGAGCGGCAAGCGCCTCAGGAGTAGACGTAACGGTGGGGTCCGAGGTGGGTTCGTTCTGGACGAAAAGGACAAGGGCGACAATGGCCACCACGATGGCGACACCAGCGATTATCGTTCGCATTGGTTCTCTCCGCTGACGATTCGAGACACCCAATAGTATTCGAGGTCACGGGTGCCGTCGCCCGCTTTTGGTGGAAATTTCGTGGGCATCGAGTCGGTGACCAATTTAGCGCTCAATACAACAGGTATTGATAATCATTCGCATTTGCATTACGTTTTAACACTCATGAAGTAGTCGGTTCCGATGTATAGAAAATTCATATGCGTGTGCTTGGTTCAGGTCGCAGTTTCATCCCTCGGCGAACTAAACAACGATAGTCCCGATACGCTCTTTTACGAAGAAATCACGATTGTTGGGACTCGCGAAGCACAACAAGGTGTCACCGGCTCCGCTCAGGTGATTGATGCCGAGCAGCTGAAGCGTTTTGGCCATACAGATATCCAGCGCATCGCGCGTCAAGTCCCAGGCGTCTCCATACAGGTGGAAGACGGATATGGGCTGCGCCCAAACATTAGTATTCGCGGTGTTGCTACGGAACGTAGTGGCCGCATTACCTTGCTGGAAGACAATGTACTGATCGCGCCCGCGCCGTACTCCGCGCCGTCGGCGTACTACTTTCCGACGGCCGGAAGAATGTCTTCGTTTGAGGTATTAAAAGGACCGTCAGCGATTACACAAGGTCCCTACACCATCGGCGGCGCGTTGAACATGGTGTCAACGCCGATTCCGCGAGAAGCGGAAGGACGGGTGGCGGCAGAGATTGGTCAGGATGAATCTATCCGGGTGCACGCGACCTACGGTGATACCTCTGACGATGGTTTGGGTTTCTTGATCGAGACTCAGCAATGGCGTAGTGCGGGTTACCAGAAAATCGATCGTAGTGGCAGAGAAACGGGTCTCGACGTAGCGGACTACACGTTGAAGGCCGCGTACAGCCCGGACGAATCACCCCACAGCTTGGCCATTAAGATCCAACTCGCCGATCAGACATCAAATCAAAGTTATTTGGGATTGACCAATGTCGATTTCAATCGGGATGCTGAGCGACGATATGGCCTTTCGTCCCTTGACCAAATTCGTACCGATCATGAACAGGTCATTTTGCGGTATGGATACGATGCGGAAACCCTGAGTTTTTCGGCCACTGCCTACAACAATACCCACGCTCGGAACTGGTTTAAAACGGAGGGCATCGATCTTGACGGTAGTGACAACGCCAGCGTTTTTTCAAAAACCAGCTGGTCGAGCGTTGTGTCCGCGGTCAATAGGGGACAGGCCATCGGCGACTGGTCCGCTGAACAACTGGCAAGCGTCTTGGATGGAACGATGGATACGGCTCCTGGAAGTATTCAGGTTCGAGCCAACGAACGGGAGTATTTTTCCCGGGGTATCCAGTTGATGGCGGTATGGGATCTCAATACATCCGGTGCCAGTCATCGGGTGGAAGCGGGGTTGCGCTATCACAAGGACGAGGAAGACCGTTTACAGCGGAACAGCACCTACCGCCAGGAGGGGGGACAACTAAAGCTCGATGATATCGGGTTGCTTGGCAATGCGGGGAATCGGATTCAACAAGCCGATGCCATCGCAATTTATCTCTACGATCGAATCGAAGTGGGTCCTTGGACACTCACGCCGGGCGTTCGGTTCGAGGATATTGATCAACGTCGAATCCGCTACGAGACCCGGGCGGGTCGAACTGAAAGCCCCGCAAGTCGTTCGCCGAATAATCTTAGGAGCACACGATCAAACAAGACCCGTGTCGTTCTGCCGGGTATCGGTGCTCTTTACAGACTGAATCAGACCACGGCGTTGATTGCTGGCATACACAAAGGGTTCACTGCTCCCTCGAATGCCGAGGGTGTGGAAGAAGAGGAAGCACTCAATTATGAAATTGGGGTTCGACACCAGTCGGATAATCGCCGCATTGAGGTAATCGGATTCCTAAGCGATTACGACAATCTGTTAGGCGAGTGTACGGCGTCCTCTGGGTCTAACTGTGAGGTAGGCGACGCATTTAATGGCAATGCGGTGACTGTCAGAGGTATTGAATTTCTAGCCGGGACTGAGTTGGCGGGATCGAACGTTCCTGTCGAACTTGCCTACACCTACATCGATGGCTCGTTCGACACCGATATTGCTGACACGGCCTTTTTCGGGGACGTGAACGCCGGAGATCCCATTCCGTACATTCCCAGACACCAGCTCCACGCGATGATCGGCTTTGTGCAGAAGCACTGGGCGGTGCATTTGAGTGCGAACTTTGTTGACGAAACGTGCGTACGGGCGGCATGCGGCGCATTCGAGATCACTGACAGTTCGTTCACCGTAGATGTTGCTGGGCGTTGGTCTGTGAATGACAACCTCGGCTTATTCGCTCGCATCGAGAACGTGGCTGACAGTTCGGATATCGTCGGGCTCCACCCCTATGGAGCTAGACCTAACAGGAGTCGAACCGCACTTATTGGTCTGGATCTTAGTTTTTAAGCACTCGCGGATTCGTCATCAAATAATGACGGAAAAAACCAATGCGCGCCGGCAGGTTCTTCGAGCAGTAGGCGTTGGCGTTCGTTGAGTTGTGCGCCTGTCGGGGCCGTTACTCGGCTTCTGGACCAACTTAATTGCGACGCACAGTACTTGTAGAGGATCGACCGGCGTTCATGGTCTGCGTGCCATTCCGCAGTACCGTGGGTGGTGGCTTCAGAAAAGAGCGTGACGCTACCGGCAGGTGCGCGCGGACAGATCGCGACACCATCAATTTCTTCGTCCCGGATTTTCTGTGGAAGCTTGAAATGGCTGTTGTGACTTGAGGGAATCACACGTAACCCGCCAGTTTCCGGCCCGCTATCGGTCAAGTTGAAGGCGGCAACGCCAAAACCATGCAACGCTTGAAAAGTGGGTTGAGGGTAATGGCGACCCGGTTCGGCCCGAGTAAACGGTTCTGATGCCCCGTAGTCCGCGTGCAACTTACCGTTGGGCATGCCCTTTTGCATACGCATGCCGAAGATGCGGTCCAACCGGAAGCAGTCACCAAGCTGCAGTCGCAAGATCTTGAGGACCAATGGGTGATCAACAAGGTCGACAAAGGGTTGTCCATAATCGAGAAAGCCCGGCCCCGACTCGTAGGAACCGCCCGCCATGCCGAAGCGGTATAGATTGTACAAACCGAGTTTCGGATCCTTGGCGATCTCGTTCCAGTTGTCAGGAACCGCCCGCACGTGCTCGTCGATTAGGGTATTTAAAGTGGCAACCTGCTCCGTACTTAATACGTCTTCGATGACGAGGAAGCCTTGAAGGTCATACAAGTATTGATAAAGTTCGAGTTCTTCGTCCACGGTCACCTCCCCGCGTAGGATCATATAGACGAAGGATTCTCTTCGTCCAGGGAGACTTCGTTGAGCTTAATTTCGTGATGGAAGGAATTTAGTCATCGTGTGCAGCATCGCGAAATCGCAGCATTTTCCCGGAGCCAACCGCCGTGTGTTGACCGCGTTCCAGGGCGATCGCGCCGTTGACCACGACCAACGAAATTCCCTCGGGTTCTCGTTTAGGGTCATCGTAGGTCGCGGTATCGTGAACGGTGTCCGCGTTGAAGAGCACCAAGTCGGCGAAACATCCCTCAGCGATGCGGCCGCGGCTATCCATGCCGAAGGTCGAGGCCGAGAGTGACGTCATCCGCCGGATCGCTTCGGGCAAGGTCAAGAGACCGCGCTCGCGAACATACTTTCTGAGAATTCGAGGAAACGTACCGAATAACCTGGGATGGGGTTTGCCTCTTAGTGCGGGGATGCCGTCCGAACCGATCATCATGTCGTGATAGGCAAGGTTGGTTTCGATATCAGCTTCATCGATGATGAACTGAATGCAAATGGTCTGATCGCCCTTCGGCGCGTTGAGGATGAGCAATACAGCATCGGTAACATCGATGTTCCGCTCGCTTGCGATGTCGGTCAGCATCCGGCCTTCAAATTCGCGGAAAGCGGGACAACTGGCGATGCGAATCACTTCGGCGAGTTCTCGACTCGGTCGATCCAAATTGAAGTATTCAATCATGCGACCGCTACCCGCCGTGTAAGGATAGACGTCGAGCGTCACCCTTTGACCCGAGCGGATGGCGGTTTCAACGCGAGCCAATGACGCACCGACCTTGCCCCAATTCGGCCGTCCGGCCGCTTTATGGTGGGAAATGTGGGTGTGCACGTTGGCTTTACGTCCAATGGTGAGGGTTTCCTCGATCGAGTCCAGAAGACCTTCGCCTTCGTTACGCATGTGGGTCGCGTAGAGACCGTCGTAAGCCGTTACAGATCGAGTCAACTCGATCACTTCCTCGGTATTGCTGTAGCGGCCGGGTCGATAGATCAGGCCTGTCGAAAAGCCGCAAGCCCCTTGTTCCATGGCGCGTTCGATGTGCCCTTGCATTACGCGAAGTTGACGAGCAGTGGGCGCTGTCCTTTCCGGGCCCATCGTGATGGCACGGACCGTGTTGTGGCCGACCAACATCATGTTGTTGATGGCCGGTTTCCGCTTGATGACGGCGTCGAAATATCCCCCTAAATCGGTGAATGCGGCGTCGTTCAGGCCTGCCAAAATGCCACCGCTGGCAACGTTTGGATCGATGGACGGTTCCGCAGGGATCGCGCTGAATCCGCAGTTGCCCGCCACGACGGTGGTCACGCCTTGCGCTAATTTGAAGGCCATGTCCGGATGACGTAAAAATGCCCCATCATCGTGCGAATGGGTGTCAATAAATCCAGGTGCAAGACTAAGACCCTCAGCATCGATTTCGTGGTTCGCGGGAACCGCCTCGCCCACGGCGCTTATCTTGGTTCCTTCGACGGCGACGTTAGCTTGAAATGGCTCGCCGCCCAGGCCGTCGTAGACGGTGGCGTTTCGAATGAGTAAATCCGCGGTCATGTTGAACGCCTAATGGAAAGGCTTGTCGAACCGGCGAAGTCTAGGATTCGACATGGAATAGCTTGTTGTAGATGACCCAGTCGCCTTTGGTCTTTAAGAACGACAGGGTGTCGAGAAAGACCAATCCAATATAACCGTCTCGAACGCGCGCGACTGCTGTATCGCCAGCAATCTCAAGGGACACCGTTTCTAGTTGGATCGTTTCGTCCTTCTCCTTGGCGGAGGGCTGTTGACTGGCGACCATGTCCGCGAAGGTTGGTACGGTCATTTCGTGCAGCTCGCCGTTGAGGTAACCGGTAATTTTCGCGTCCGGATGGAAAGCCTCGTGGACCTTAGCCGGATCTGACTCGTACATGCAGTCAAAGTAGGTCTGAATGGTTTGCTGGATAAGGTCGCGATCGCTACTGGACATGGTCGGAATCCTTTGTTTACTGACGGCTACTTTGGCACATCGCGCTGGGTTTTTGCGGATACGTTGTGATGGTCGTTAGGGTCGACGCTAGACATGTCAGAGGCCGTAGCTCGTTGGCGAGGTCCGGCGGCACTCGCCG
>CAXDSX010000009.1:0-22877 GCA_963992075.1 uncultured Pseudomonadales bacterium
TGCGTATACCGAAGAACAAGGGTCTGGGGGAACGTTAACGTAGCATCGCTTCGATGCAACCAATTTAGATAAGCGCCGTAGTCGGGTTCTTCCTGAGACACCGCGAGATCTGTTGGGCCGTAGGTGTCGACAAGGTATTGGCTTATACCCGCGGATTCGGTCATAACTACGTTACCGTCGACCAGACAGGGGACGGTACCAAGCGGATTGACTTGAAGATATTCCTTCGCCAGGTAACGCGGTGGAAATGGCAGCGTGATGAGTTCGTAATCAAGCCCCATTTCTTCTAACGTCCACAGCGGGCGCATCGAGCGAGCGCGCTCGCAGTGATAAAGTTGTAGTGTCACCTTCCCTCCTCATGCTCAGTTCGAGTGGCAAGGGACTTCTCTAGCTGGAAGCTTTCTTGCGTTGTCGAACCGAGGTGCTTCCCCTAAGCGGAACTCGTTCGTGAAAGGGCGTCGCCTTCTCTCCAAGGAGACATCTGTCCCTCATAAACGCTTGGACCGTTCCTAAAGTGTGCGGCTTCTTCGAACGTTTCGACAAACGGCATATCGTTTGGGTAGCACGCTTCGTCCCTCGGAAGCGGCCCCGCTTTTGAGACATGCCCGCGCAATGGATGCCCCACGACCTCTTCAGCGATGCAGGCGGCCTCGATAACTTTATCGAGGTTGTAGCCCGTTTCTACCCCCATTTCGTGGCAGAGATGAACGAAGTCTTCAGTCGGAACGTGCCCTGCCGCGCGACCGTTACCACAGTATGGACAACCACCCATACCTCCGAGCGACGTGTCAAATTCGGTTGCCCCAAGCATTAGAGCCTCGTAGTAGCTTGCGATCGTCGCGCCGCGAGTATTGTGTAGGTGCATGTGATAGGTCTCGACGCCAGGATACTTGTCCCGGATAGCCGTAATGGTTTCGCGCACTGCGAGAGGCATGTTCCATCCCATCGCGTCGAGGAAGGAGACACGATCGACCTTGATACCGGCATCGGCCCACGTGTTCATCATGAGGTCGATAAGTTCCATTCGTGTTTCAAGCGAAAACGGCCCTTCAAAATTGGAACCAAACGGATTACCCACGGCGATTGAGCCCGCTTCAGCACCCGCTTCCTTCGCCGAGGCAACCGACGCGTCCATGGCCGCGATTTGCTCTGCTTGGGTGCGGTTGTAATTACGTCGTGCAAAGGTGTCGCAGAGTTCGACGTGGGTACCAAATTTGCGACCTCGTACGTTGATTTTTGGGAAATAACCGTCGGCTCGGTCGAACCCGCGCTTGTTGAAAACAGCGGCGGTGTAGTTGATTCCCGGCTTTGGAACGAATGCATCGGCGATTTCATCGATACAAGCCATTGACGGTGTCCACTTCGGATGCGCGAAGGACCCAATGGAAATGTTTTTCGCGCCCATTTCACCGATGGCATCGAGGAGTCTCAGTTTTTCGGATACGGGAATGTCCGGGCTTTCAATTTGAAGTCCCTCACGCATCGTGTCGTCAAGAATGTTGACGGACTTCGGTAGCAAGTTGCTCATGTCGTTCGTGTTCCCCAAGTGTCGTAACCCCTTATTTAGCAAGCCCGAGACTGTTTTAGCAAGCGTGTGGAAGGGCGAGCGTTGAAACGGGTAGGGTACAGTCATGGTCGAGTTGGATATGCTCGTCGGACGTTTCGTTCGAAAGCTCGAGCGGGAACAGCGCGAGGGGGGTGTCGTGAACGCAGTTGAAATCATGTTAGGCAAGGCCGAATCGTTGGCTGCAGTCCTTGAGAACCGAGCACTTGTTGCTGAGCATGCAGGAAAAATTCCCGAAGAGACGATTCGTGAGCTCTCGGCAGAAGGCCTGTTCGACCTCGTGAAGCCCTCCGCGGCTGGTGGCAAGGAACTGAACGCGACGGCCGTATTAAAGGTGTGTGCAGCGCTAGGTAAAGGCTGCGCTTCAACCGGTTGGGTTGGATGCGTATACAACGTTCACCATTGGGTCGCGGCAATGTACCCCGAGCTCGCACAGCGCGAGTACTTCGGACAAGACGATGTGTTGTCTTCGGCGTCGTTTGCTCCGTCGGGGGCGGCGGTCGCTACCGAGGGAGGCTACAGTGCGACCGGTCGTTGGTCTTTTGCTTCCGGAGTCGATTATGCGGATTGGTGTTTCTTGACCGCTCGAGTCGATGACCAGGGCGATGGCGGACCTCCCGGCCCATACTTTTTAATGGTTCCCGCGTCGGACTATGTTATTGACCACGATTCATGGCAGGTGTCCGGACTTCGAGCGACGGGAAGCAAAGATGTTGTGTTGAACGAGACATTTGTTCCGACCCATAGAGCTTGTTTCCTGCCATCTCTTTTGTCGGGAAACAGTCCGGGTTCAAGAATTCATCAAGGACCCCTGTTCCAGGTGCCGGGGCATCCGTTTTTGGTTGCGGTATTGGTCTCGCCGGTCCTTGGCGCGGTCGAGCGGGGCGTCGAATTGTTTCGTGGTGGGATCGTTAAACGGCGTTTCTCGATGACCGGTCGACGGCAGGTTGAACAACCCGAGGCAAAGATAGCGCTCGCCGAAGCCGACGCGCGCGTGACAGCAGCTCGAATTCTTTTGGAAAGCACATTTATGGACATCGATAGGCTTGTGCCGGAGACGCCATCGATAAAACTAGCTCAGATTCCGCGGGATTCGGCGTTTGCGATGCAACTCCTAGTCCGAGCGATTGATATAGTGTTTGAAAATCTCGGTGGTGCGGCGTTGCAAGAAACCAACCCGATCCAGCGAATATGGCGTGACGTTCATGCGGCCAAGGCGCATGCGGCCGTCAACTGGAATACGCAGGCTCTTGCGTGGGGCGAGCTTAGTCTGGACGATGCGAATTAGTTAACGCGGATCGTTTTTTCGAATTTGAAAGGGGGCAGTATGACGACAACGGGAAATGGGAATTCGCTGGGTCCGCTCATTGATGCGGATGGTCACGTACTTGAACCCGCGGATACCTGGCAGAAATACATTGACCCTAAGTTCCGAGACCGTGCGATTCGGATCGAGCTAGCTGCAGATGGACGCGAACGGTTGCTGTTTGACAACGAACCATTCGAGTTTCTGAAGGGCAACCTCGGTGGACTTGGAGGCATTGATCTTGAGAAAGGCGGACTCGGTGTTCAGACACACGATTACACCTACGCTGAAGGATCGCCCGCTGGTGGTTACGACCCCGCAGCGCGCGTAAAGGTGCTGGACCAAGAGGGCATCGATCGCGTGCTTCTCTACCCAACCATCGGTATTTGTTGGGAGGGGAACGTTACTGACCCCTTGCTTGCGACCGCATACAC
Source organism: uncultured Pseudomonadales bacterium (assembly GCA_963992075.1). Lineage (GTDB taxonomy): Bacteria > Pseudomonadota > Gammaproteobacteria > Pseudomonadales > Azotimanducaceae > UBA11889. Next base: position 3,305 of record CAXDSX010000009.1, read on the forward strand.
ACAGGCGTACAACCGCTGGATTGTCGATTTTTGCAGTCACGACCGACAACGGCTGTACCCAATCGCGCATATTTCCCTTATCGATCCAGAAGGCGCCGTTGCGGAAGTCATGCGCGCTAGAAAAGCGGGGTGTGTCGGAGTTTATCTGTCGCCGGACCTCGAAGCTCGAGGTGGCAAAGCGTTTGTCGATCCAGCGTTCGATCGTTTTTGGAGCACCGTTCAGGATCTTGATATGCCGGTCGGGTTTCATGTCGTCGTTCGCGACAACCCCGCTTTCTCGAGATTTTCGACACCGGGCACACCCGGGGATGGACTATTTTTCTTCGCGTTTCTAGCTATCGATGTGATGGCTGCTTTTACCTCGTTGATCTCGTCCGGGATTCTTGAGAAATATCCTCGACTGAAATGTTCGGTACTCGAAGCTGGCGGAAACTGGATTTCGGCTTGGTTAGATCGGATGGATCACAAGTACGAAGTGATGTCTTCGGTAGTGCCGTTGTCGATGAAACCCAGTGAGTATTTTTACCGGCAGTGTCTGATCGCGATGGACCCCGACGAAGGCATGAACGCTGAAGTCATCAATCACATCGGGCCCGATTACGTGATTTGGGCATCCGACTACCCGCACATCGACGCGTCGTACGGGGTAGCAAAAGAAATGATTGAAAGTGTTCGAACACTGCCAATCGATGCGCAGCGGAAAGTTCTGGGCGGCAACGCCATCCGCTTCTATGGACTTCCTGATTGAGCACACTGGATTACGGGAAAGGGGAGGGGCACGAGGCGTGGCTCACCCTTCTCGACGAGGACATCATTGAGCCCGACCAACCTATTATTGATCCGCACCATCACCTTTGGCATCGCCCGGACGGTGTCTACCTGCTCCCCGAATTGGTCGCCGACGTCACGTCGGGCCACCGCGTGACGGCCACCGTATTTGCTGAATGTCGGTCGATGTACCGTGCGGAGGGACCAGAGCATCTAAAGCCCGTCGGCGAAACCGAGTTCGTTGTCGGCATCGCCGCGATGAGTGCCAGCGGGCTATACGGCGACGCGAAGTTGTGTCAGGTTTTTTTTGGTGGCGTTGACTTTCTCGCTAAGGATGGGATCGAAGCCACGCTGGATGCGCACATTATGCGGGGAGGAGAAAGATTTCGAGGGGTTCGACTATCTTGCGGGTGGGATGCAGACCCGAAAATCCCCAACATCAGCTCTGACCGGGGCTTGCTAGCCGATCCGCGTGTGCGGAATGGCATTGATGCACTGGCGTCGCGGGACTTGTCCCTGGACGTATGGATTTATCACACGCAGCTATTGGAACTGGTTACGTTACTGGACGAGTGCCCTAGAATCCCCGTCATTCTTGATCATGTTGGTTCGCCCATTCTGGGGGGTGGTTATAAAAACAGACACGACGAGGTGTTTACTGACTGGCGAAAATCGATGGAGGAGGTTGCAAAGCGGCCCAACGTCTTTGTTAAGTTGGGGGCATTGCCGATTCGCAAACCGACCGCGGGAGCTTCCGGATCAGAACCGCCAAGCTCGTTGGATGTGGCGGAAAGCTGGCGACCCTGGATCGAAACTTGCATCGAACTTTTTGGTCCGTCGCGATGTATGTTTGAAAGCAACTTCCCGGTTCAAAAAAATTGGTGCAGTTATGATGTGTTGTGGAACGCTTTCAAAAGGCTAGCGATCCACATGAGTCCGGGCGAAAAACTGGATTTGTTTCAAAGAACAGCAACCCGCGCCTATCGCATCTTGGAGTAAGTATTGATGGAAGATCGTGACCACAAGCACAACTTTCATACCCACACATTTCGTTGCAAGCACGCGAAGGGAGATGTCGACGACTACTGTCGGCGAGCGCTTGAACTCGGAATGGAGACGTTGGGTTTTTCGGATCACACGGCGTTACCGGACGATCGTTGGCTTGTTGCTCGAATGCCCTACGCGGACCTTGATAATTACGTTGAAGCCATTGATCGAGGACGCCTCGGCTTTCCCGAACTCAAGATATTGAAAGGTATGGAATGCGAGTACGTACCCGAATTCAAGGCTTTTTACTCAGACGAGCTTCTCGGTCAATACGGCTTTGAATTTCTCGTGGGAGCGTCTCATTTTTTCCTGGATGACGGAGAATGGGTGGGGACGTATGGCGGAACAACCGACGCATCTAGCCTTCGGGCCTATGCCGACTACACGGTTGAAATGATGCGCTCTGGACTGTTTGATTTCATCGCACACCCGGACCTTTTCGGTAACTGCTACGAGACTTGGGATACTGATACGGCGGCGTGCTCAAGGGACATTCTGGAGGCTTCGCGTGACCTTGATGTTGGCATGGAGATCAATGCGCTCGGTATGCGAAAGCAGGCACGGCAGAAACCGGAAGATCCGTTCCCACTATACCCTTGGAGACCGTTTTGGGAGCTCGCTGCGGAGGTGGGTGCCCCGGTTATCGTCAATTCCGATGCCCATCGTCCGGATGACTTGCAAGGATTGGCAGGTCAAGCTCATAACTTGCGCGAAGAACTGAAATTGAGAGAGATGGATATCGGAGCGATGCGTGCGCGGGGAACCGGATGAACCCGTGTTTGTGATTGCAAGAATTCAAAACTAGGAGCCGTCGTATGCAAATAGAACAGATCTGGACTGGGAACGCGTACCGCAATTTCAATTATGTGTTGGCGTGTGGCGAGACAGGTGAAGCGCTTGCCATCGATCCTCTTGATCACGAGAAATGCCTTGCGAGAGCGCGTGATCGCGGATGGGAAATCACTCAGATTCTTAACACCCACGAGCACGGCGATCACACCGGTGGTAACGCGGCAATGGTGGGTGCGACAGGTGCCAAGATTCTCGCCCATCAAAACGCAGGATCCAAAATACCTGGTATGGATACTGGACTAGAAGCCGGCGACATCGTCAAAGTCGGTCGTAGCGTTGAGTTACTCGCGCTTGATACGCCCGGTCACACCATGAGCCACATCTGTTTACTGGCACAAACCGATACGCCGGCACTGTTTTCTGGCGATACCTTGTTTAATGCCGGTGCGGGAAATTGCCACGGAGGTGGTCACCCCGAGGAGCTTTATGAAACGTTTGTCTCGCAACTTGACCGGTTGCCGGCGACGACCGAAATATATCCGGGCCACGACTACATGACGAACAACCTCGCCTTTACGATGGACCGTGAACCGGACAATCAGGCAGCTAAGCGGCTGCTCGGGGAACTCGAAGGGTCGTATGATCCGGCGAAACCGTTGGTGACATCGCTTGAAGTTGAACGCGACATCAATACGTTTTTTCGTTTAACGAGTCCTACGGTTATTGAACACCTTAGGGAGTCGTTCTCAGACTTGCCTGATCAACCTGCACCGAAAGAGGTATTTCTTAAATTGCGAGAATTGAGGAATAGTTGGTAGATGAGCTACATGGGAACTGAAACGCTCGGGGGATGGGTGTATGCGGTTTCACGATAAGGTAAGAGAGTCTTGGACGTTGGCGTGCTGGTATTTGGAACATGGTGGATCGAGTGAATAAAGCCATTGCCATGACGTTGGTATGGGCGTCATCCCTGGGATTGCAGGCCGAGCCTTGGGTCCTTGATAACGAAGCCTCTCACTTGAGCTTTGTAACCGTGAAAGCCGGGGATTTAGCCGAGGCTCATCGGTTCAGAACATTAACCGGAAAAGTCTCGATCAACGGCACCGCAGAAATCTCCATTGACCTCGCAAGCGTTGACACGCTCATCCCGATTCGCGATGAACGGATGCGAGAACATCTTTTTCAAACCGTTCGGTTTCCGCAAGCGATTGTGTCGCTCAAGTTCGATCCGGATGAGGTCGAGTCTATAGCCGAAGGGGCCAGCGGAACCGTTCAACTCGTTGGTGAACTCGCCATGATGAGCCAGCGAGTTCCAGTCCGGGCAGACACACTCGTTGTAAGGCTGACACCAACGCGAGTTCTCGTGGTCAGCAGAACGCCCGTGGTGGTCAATGCGGCGAGTTTGAGCTTGGTGGGAGGCATCGAAAAGCTTCGCGAACTAGCCAGCCTACCCAGTATCAGCAAGGCTGTGTCGATCAGTTTCGCGCTCTTGTTCGTCGCGCTATAACCGTTTTCCTCTGAGCTTAGAGCAATTCTTCGGCCAAAAACCTGAGCGTGTCCATGTCGCGTGTTCCGACGTTCAACTGCGTAACTGGACTATCTTTCCAGGCATCAAGGCGCTCTCGTATGCGGTCTTTAGGCCCCACTAACGCGATTTCGTCGGCTAATTGATCTGGCACAGCGGCCATTGCTTCGTCGCGATGTCCTGACATAAACAATTCTTGTATTCGGTCGGCTGCCTCGCCGAAACCGAGTCGGCCGATGTGGTCCTTGTGGACGTTGAAGGACTTGGCTCCCATGCCACCGACGTAGAAGCCCACGTTCTGCTTGATTTGCGCGAGTCCTCGATCAATGTTTTCGTCAATGATCACAGGTACGGTCGCGGAGATGTCGAAGTGAGGGGGTCGATGAGCGAGGGAGGCTTCATAGACGTCCATCATGCGATAGGGCGAAAGGAACATGGGGATCCAACCGTCGCAGAGTTCGGCGCCAAGGGCTACGTTTTTTGGTCCTTCCGCGCCCAAATAGAGAGGGATATCGGGTCGAACGGGATGTTGAATAAGTTTTAGTGGTTTGCCGAGCCCGGTGCCCCCCTGATAGGGCATTTGATAGTGGGCGCCATCGAAGGAAACCGGTTGGTCCCGAGCGACGATGTTGCGGAAAATACTGATCCATTCTCGGGTTCGTGCGAGAGGCTTTGGGTAAGGCTGGCCGTACCACCCCTCCACTACTTGCGGGCCGGAGACACCAATACCGAGTTTGAGTCGGCCGTTGGACATATAATCCAGCGTGATCGCATGCATAGCAGCGCTCGCGGGAGAGCGCGCCGAAATTTGCATGATCGACGTACCCAGATTGATTGTTGACGTGTGCGCTCCGATCCAAGCCAACGGTGTGAAGCAGTCCGAGCCATATATTTCATGGCTCCATAACGTGTCGTATCCGAGTGCTTCAGCCTCTTTCGCAAACTCGATTACGGATGCGCCGCCTGGAGGACCTAGAGGTCCGATGCCTACGCCTAGTTTCATGGTTCGCGTCCCCCTTCGAAGTTGCTTTGGATTATACGTTGTCGCGCCAGCGCATGAGGCCTTCCTGCGCGCAACTGGCGATGAGTTGCCCATGTTGATCGTAAAGCCGGCCGCTCGCCAGGCCGCGTCCCGATCCCGTCCACTCGACGGATTGTTCGAACAGTAGCCAATTATCCGAGCGTGCTTTTTGATGAAACCACATGGCGTGATCCAAACTGGCTCCCTCAAAATTCGGATCTTGCCAGCGCATGCCGTGGGGAAGAAGCACGTGATCAACGAGGGTGCTGTCCGAAAGGTAAGCGAGTCCCGCCTCGTGGCGTACGGATTCGGCAGTCAAGTCGTCGGCGACTCGGATCCACATCAGTTGGTCATCGAGAATTGGGGTGCCTCGTTCATCGTTTGGTGGATTGATATAGAGAATCTCGTAAGGCCGCGTCCCGCCACCCCATTTGATATCGTTGCCGCGCCCCATGTCTCGACTAAAATCGTGGTGGGTGTAGATGATCTCAATTGGTTTTGGCACGTCGCTCATGGATCGTGCCGCGAAGGACAACCCTTTCTCAGGCGCTGTGAACGACGCCGTCATTCGGAACAGTTCCCTATCCTCTTGCAGGGCCAGTATTTCGCGGACACTGAAGGTGCGGCCGTCGCGAATGATCGTCACGTCGTAAATCGTTTTTCGGTCGACGTCGCCTGGACGCAGGAAGTACGCATGGAGCGAATGGATCGTTCGACCGTCGCTCGGCAGTGTCCGTTGTGCGGCAACGATGGCTTGGGCTAATAGCTGTCCTCCGAAAAGGCGGGTACCCCCTTCAGGAGCCGCTGGTCCTTCGAATTGGAGGGTATCGATCGGTATGAGCTCCAATAACGCTCGAAAGGGCCCTTTGTCAGAACGGTGAATCATAAAATAACGCTAACAGAGAACGTTTTTGATCGCAGTTAGGTTTTTTTGTTGGCATCCTGCGATCACCGCCTGATACGAATTAAGAAGTCTTGCGCGTGTCAATTAAATAACAGCAATGTTTAGCGAGTAGTGTTCGACTGGTAATCCGGAACGGGGAGGGGCGATGGACACTTATCAAGAAACTCCGGGGGCGAAGATGATTTACCTCATTCGCCGTAAACCGGATACGTCTCGGGAGGAACTCGTGATGCATTGGTTTGCAAACCACATGCCGCTCGTTATCGGTAGTCAAAAGGAAGCGGCAACGGCCAGGCAGCCCCACGCGACAAAGTACACGGCCTTACTGTTCGACGCGGATCGTGACGGTAATTATCCGTGGGACGGTATGGCACAGCTGTGGTGGAACAAACCGCTGTCGAAGCCGGCTGTGGCTTTCGGTACTGAGCCCACGGATATGTTCCAGGCCAAAGCTGAGCCCTATTTGCCCTGGGCAACTCGCGAGTACGTCGTAATGGACGGTTATCAAGAGTTAACAACACCAGCCAACTCGATGAATGCCGACTATCCGTGCACGCGTTCGGGTTTTTTCCGAGTCAGTTTTCTGGTCAAGGTGTATTCGCAGATCGATTACGACGCGTTCTTTGATCATTGGCTGCAGGTACACGTCCCCAACGTGAAAAAGACGATGGAGAAAGTGGGCGGATTTCGCTACGTGGTGAGTCACAGCATCGAACCTGAAAAAGAACAATACGCAGGCCTTGCCGAGCTGTATTTCCACAAAGCGAGTGGATGGGACGACTATCGAGAGACGATCGAACCGGACGGCATGGAAACGTGGGTCGATGGAACAGGTATGCTCGTGCTTCGGGGACAGACCGAGATGGTGGGCATCCCGTAGTTCTAGGTGGCGTGGGTATTCCTGTCGACGGCAAACTTTTGAGACATGACTCAACCTAACTCGACCGTCGACCGGATTTTATTTTGCAGCTCGGTGCTATTGATCGGGGTGGTGTGCCTGTCCGTCGTCGTGGTCCCTGACCAGGCGGCCGAGGTGGTTGGTACGGCCTATCAGTGGATTGCGATTCGATTCGGATTGGCCTATCAGTGGATGACGATCGGGGCCGTCATTGTGTTGGTCGTGCTTGCTTTTGGCAGGCACGGGCGATTGCGGCTTGGTGGCGAGTCTTCGCGACCGACGTACTCGACGTGGTCTTGGATGGGTATGCTTTTTTGCGCTGGCATTGGCGCAGGGCTCCTCTATTGGTCAACTATTGAATGGGCCGCCTACCTCGATTCGCCACCGTTCGGGCTCGAGCCAAGTTCTGTCGAAGCTTGGGAGTGGGCTCCGACCTATGGGATCTTCCACTGGGGGTTGTCGGCGTGGTGCTTGTATTGCCTTCCCACGGTGGCGATCGCGGTTCCTTATTACCAACGTGGTATTCCGTTTTTACGCTTGTCGACGTCACTGGTCGGGCTTTTTGGAGATGACATTGCCGAGCGACCGTTGGGTCGGTTCGTGGATTTTGTTTTTATCATCGCGTTGGTAGGCGGTACCGGGACGTCCTTGGGATTGGCGACTCCGATGATAGGAGCGTGCATCGGCCAGCTGCTGGCGATCGAAGAAGCCTATTGGATTGACGTTGGAGTGGTGGGTATTTGCGTGATTCTATTCGCAGGCAGTGTCTATGTGGGCCTAGATCGAGGCATTAAGCGTTTGAGTGATCTCAACATTAGTCTTGCTGGTGTGTTTTTGCTTTTTGTCCTCGTCGCTGGACCAACGTTATTTATATTGAAAGTTGGCACGAACAGCGTCGGCCTGATGTTGCAAGAGTTCTTTCGGATGAATACGTGGACGGACCCTATTCTAAGAACTGGTTTTGTCGAAGATTGGTCCGTTTTTTATTGGGCGTGGTGGATCGCGTACGGTCCGTTCATGGGTCTCTTTGTGACACGGATATCAAAAGGCCGGACGCTAAAACAACTTATCGTTGGGATGGTGGGTTTCGGTACGTTGGGTTGTGCCGTTTTTTACGTGGTCATTGGCAATACGGCTATGTGGATGGACATCGAGGGACTAGTAGACGTCCGTACCTTGATCCAGGAAGGACAGAACGGAACGGCCATTGCACAAATCATGGCGGCGTTGCCGCTGGACCCACTGCCGCTGATCGTCTTCGTCGTGATGGCCTGGGTATTTGTGGCGACGACCTACGATTCGGCTTCGTATGCCATCGCCTCATCGGCCACACGCAATCTTGTGGAAGGCTCAAACCCAGCTCAATGGCATCGGGTTTTTTGGGCCTTCGCCCTCGCCGTACTACCGATCACGTTAATGATCCTGGATGACTTGCGCGCGGTGAAATCCGCGGTCCTGGTCGTTTCGCTTCCGCTACTGGTTATTGGTGTGACCATGTGCGTCTCGCTATTCCGAACACTTAAGGGAACTGCCGAGCAATGATCGTTGCTTACGATGTATTTAGCGTGTCGACTCTCAAAACATAACGTTGCACGGACCAGAACATTGCCGTTGTCGACAATGCGCTCGGATGTCGATGACTAATCCCTTGGACCCGCAGGTTGCGAGTACCCGCCCTCCGTTTGCGATTGAACATTGTCGGATTGGATGCGCCAATTGCGTCGCTTCATGCACACGCGTTTTTTGAAATGCGTACCAGCCCGCGTCATCCGCTTGCAGATTATCTCGTTATCGTCCTTAACCGCCCTCGTTTCGGTCGCCTGACTCTCGGAAGATTTCTCTTGCCCTTTTTCGTCACCGAAGGTGTTGGTGGCGATTAAAATGGCTGCGATCCCGAATACGGCGGACTTCATGGTGCTTCCGAATAATCCGTTGAGGAGGTGCTTTATACCATGCCCATTCATCGAAAATGAGGTCCCGGTGTTGCCCGCCCGGGGCTAGCTTGCGGGCGGAAAGCGAACAATCGCGGTACCGAACACTCGAGTTTCTTCCTGAGCGTTCTTGATGGTCAAGTCCAACACGACTTCGCCGTTCTCCTCGTCGATGTCGGTGACGACCGCGGTGACGGTATGGTCATGGTCGGCGAGTACGGGGGCTCGAAAGACCGTGTCGATGTGCTTGACCTTTCCTTGCGGCGCCCACCGATGAATCATGCTTGTTAGAAAGCCCATGCCCATGATTCCTGGGACAAGTGCGCCAGGCAACCCTTGCGCTCGAGCTTTCTCGTGATCCTCAAACCGTCCACTTCCCGAATATCCGACGGCTTGCGCAAAACTCCGCGCAGCTTCAAGAGATGTATCAGGTTGCCAGGGGGTGATTTCGTCTCCAAACACCACGTCGCCGATCGTTTGTACGGTCATTGGTCGGGTCGCTCTCTGATCACCTGGCGCGAATCGGTCGTGGCCAGGTGGTCGCCTGCATCGTCATATAATTGCATTCGCGAAACCAAAAAGATCATCCGTCCCGACCGACCACTCTTGGCGTAGATGTCGTGTAAGTGGGTTTTGCCGGTAAGCTTAATGCCGGCACGAACGGGCTTGATGCAAGCGACCGCTTTCCCACCATCCATGGAAATACCGCCGAGGGCTGGAAAGTCGATAGGTAAACGACGACCCGACGCGAGGCTCGCGAGGATCGGCGCACAGGCTTCGAAATCAGGGTCCGTAGGATCGATAAACTCGGTTCGGGTTTCACCTGACGCCTTGGCCACCGTGGCAGACTGTTCTGCATCGATCACGAAACCGGTTCGGTCGAATTCGAGATCGAGGAACTTCGATCTTAGATCATCGATATCGGTCATGTAGTCGTCTCCTATTGAATCGGACGTGGGTCACCAGGTTTGACGGAAGATCCTGCGACGGATTGGATTAGTCGGCGACGGTCCCAGCCAAGCGCTCGGTAGCTTCAGCGAAATCTTCCATAAAGTTGTAGACCACCGTACGAACCGCAACGGATTCATTCATGAGGCCGACCCCTTGTCCGACAAAATAATTTGCCAAACGTCGAGCTCCCGGATGATCGGTTTGCGCAAGCTTATCGATTTTTCGGAACGCGGCTGCTGCCACGACACCCTGGAGCGGCATGGCGAGTGGTTCGGGACATTCTTCCGCCGTCCACGCGTCGGTCCACGCGGACCGGAGTTGCCGCGTGTATTTGCCTGTCCGACTTTTGGAACGAACCGTTTGGCGCGAGTTGGCGACGAGCATTTTTTCTTTTACCACGGGCAGAGTCTCGGCTTCCGCCGTGGTCAACCATACCGAACCAGTCCAGGCCCCATGGGCACCCATGGCCATGCAGGCCGCCATTTGTCGGCCGGTGACGATCCCTCCTGCCGCTAAAACACACACATCGTAGTCTTTGATTGCGTCAAGGACTTCGGGTACGAGGACCAAGGTTGATACTTCGCCACAGTGTCCTCCTGCCTCAGTCCCTGCAACGATGAGAACATCAACGCCTGCCTCGGCGTGTTTTACCGCATGTTCCTTAGCGCCTGCGAGAGCTCCGACGACAATCCCTCGTTCGCGCGCCATGGACATCATGTAACCCGGCGGTACCCCTAATGCGTTAACCACCATCTTAACGGGGTGTGCAAACGCCGATTCGAGAATCTCCGTCGCGCCGGCCTGGCGCATGTTGTCACCGACCCCGCCACGAATCACCCCCGTCCAAAGATCCGCGGTATCAATGTCGTGTTGAGCGAGCAACTCCTCGATGTATCTTTTGTGCTCAATCGGAATTCGGTCCTCCAGATCTTCTTTCGACAACCCCTGTTCTTTGCTGTCCATGCTTGTCGGCACCAGCAGATCGACGCCGTACGGCTTTCCGTTAACGTGCTCGTCGATCCATGTCAGTTCGATGTCGAGGGATTCAGGCGTGTGGCCGGCGGCACCGAGTACGCCAAATCCGCCCGCATTACTGACTTCCGCGATGACGTCTCGACAGTGGCTGAATGCAAACAAGGGAAATTCAATCCCCAACAAATCGCAAATTTTCGAATTCACTTCTGATCCCCTTCATGCTCTCGTATAAGCTATCACACGTTAGAAGGGCAGCATCGAAATGGCGGTTTCGCCGTTTGCGACGGTAAATGGCTACTTGGCGAGGGCTTTCAGTCACGCGAACCGTCTCGAGGGTGAAATCGGCGACTACAAATCGATTGAGCCTCGGATCTCGATAAAGGCGTAAGGTAGAGTCATGACACACTCGGCAGCAAGGATAGGAGGAAACCGGTGACCGCATCGAGCGATAAACACAAAAACGATATCTACGGGGACCTCAATAAAAAGAAGGCGGATGAGCCGGCCATACCCGCGGCGACGGTTGTTCTGCTGCGCGACGGCTCGGAGGGGGTCGAAGTATTGATGTTGCGGAAGAATGCCCGAATTGACTTCGGTGGAATGTGGGTTTTCCCTGGAGGTCGAATCGATCCTGGCGATTACCAGAACGGAGATGATCTCGAAGCCGCGGCTCGATGCGCGGCAACCCGAGAGGCGGAGGAGGAAGCCGGGATTTCTCCCGCTTCTCACCAATTTGTGTGGTTTGCACACTGGACTCCCCCCGCAAGCACGGCGCGCCGGTACGCCACGTGGTTTTTTGCCGGAAAGGCCGATATCGATGAACCCATCAAAGTTGATGGCGGGGAAATAGAGGAACATGCGTGGATTAATCCCGGCGCGGCGTTGGAGAAACATGGTGCGGGCGAAATCGACTTAGCGCCGCCAACCTGGGTGACGCTTTACGAACTCTCGCGATACCAACCGACGGCTGCCGTGCTCGAACACCTTGCGTCGCGTGAACCGAAAGTTTACGAAACCCACGTTGCCGAGCGATCTGACGGGATTCGGGTAGCGATGTGGCACGGGGATAGTGGCTACGCGAGCTGGGATCCGGATCTCGAGGGCGATCGCCATCGATTGGTGATGGCGCGTGGCGGATTTACCTTCGAGAATAACGTAGAGAACTATTAGCGCGAACGAATGGAAGTTAGCTCGCGAGGGCCATGGCGGCCGCTTTCTCCCCAATCATGATGCACGGTGCGTTGGTGTTTCCTGAAACCAGCGTTGGCATCACTGAGGCGTCGGCGACCCTCAACCCCTTGATTCCGTGCACACGCAACTGATCATCGACCACCGCGTAGTGGTCGCTCCCCATTTTGCAGGTCCCTACGGGATGAAAAACGGTGCTTCCCGCGACGCGACAGAACGCTAGGATCTCCTCGTACGACTCGCAACCCGTTCCGGGGTACAACTCACTCTGGCAATATTTTTGCAGGGCAGGCGCGGCACCCACCTGCCGGGCGATTCGCATTCCTTCAACCAGGGCGTCTCGGTCAACTTGTTCCGACAGAAAGTTGGGTCTGATTACGGGTGCGGTGCTTGAATCATTATTTTGGATATGGATCGAGCCCTGACTTTCAGGGCGTAATTGGCACACCGACAAGGTCATGCCGGGTTCCTTTTCGAGCACACCTCGACGGGCGTTACGAGCGTAACTGGCGTGGGCAAAGTGGAATTGGACATCCGGAGAGTTGAGTTCTTCTCGGGTCCGAACAAAACCGTGCGCAATGCCCGCGGTGTAGGTCATCACGCCCCGACGGGCCAGGGCGTATTTTGTTGCTTGCCCGATTAGCTTAAGTGGCCGAGTGTCTTCATTGAGAGTCGCGCTCCCTTTCACTCTCCAAGCAATGCTACTCGCGTAATGATCACGATAATTCTCGCCAACGCCCGGCAGTTCGTGGGCAACGTCAATGTCGTGTTGACGCAATAAGTCGGGGTTACCGATGCCGGACAGCTCGAGTAATTGCGGGGATTGGACCGCGCCCGCACACAATATGACCTCGCGGTTCGCACGTGCTTCAAGTAACCGACCGGCGGCCGTGTACTGGATGCCAACGGCACGGCCGCTGTCCAAGACGATACGGTGGACGTGGGCCCGGGTCGTAACGCGTAAATTTTTCCAGCGACGGGCAGGCCCCAGAAACGCGCGGGCGGTACTGTGACGTCGACCGCGCAATTGCGTCACTTGGTAATACCCAAATCCCTCTTGTGACGCGCCGTTGTAATCGGGCGTTTTGGGGTAGCCAATTTCGACGCCCGCCTCAATAAACGCGTCGAGAAGCGGATGGTGTTCAATCATGTCGGCGACGTTTAGTTCTCCTCCCGATCCGCGGAATTCATCGTCGCCGCGCTCGAAGTTTTCCGATTTCTTGAAGAAAGGAAGAACTTCTTCGTAGGACCACCCGCGGTTCCCCAGTTGGGCCCAGGTGTCGTAGTCCAAAGGCTGACCACGCACGTACAACATTCCGTTGATGGAGCTTGAGCCGCCGAGAACTTTGCCGCGCGGTATCGGTATCTCGCGATTGCCGGTGCCTTCCTCAGGCTCGGTGCTAAAACACCAATTGAGGCTCGGATTGTCGATCATTTTCCAAAAGCCTACGGGCACATGGATGAGCGGGTTCCAGTCCCTGCCGCCGGCTTCAACCAGCAAAACCTGGGTTCCAGTTTCTTGGCTCAATCGATTGGCCACGACACACCCGGCCGATCCGGCGCCAACCACGATATAGTCGTACTCTGCCACCCCACGCTCCTTTCGTTGTTTTTGCAACGTACTATGGTCTACTCGGACAGGTTGGAGAAGAGTCATGCTGAGTGCAAGCCAGGTCGAACAATACCGAGAGGAAGGCTACGTGGTACCCGACTTCCGCTTACCCGATAAAACGGTCGACGCTATTCGGGTCCACCACGAGCTTTTCTTAGAAAACCATCCAGAGTTTGTCGATTACTGTCCAGCTCTGCTCATTCACGACACGGGCTTCCTCAACTACGCGCGTAATGACGAGATCCTCGATATGGTTGAGCAACTTATCGGCCCAAACATTGCGTTATGGAATCAGAGTTTTTTCGCCAAACCCGCACACGTAGGAACGCGTACCCCGTGGCACCAAGATGGCGAATATTGGCCGATGAGGCCGCTCGCGACTTGTTCTGTATGGATTGCAATCGATGACGCAACCCGTGAGAACGGATGCCTACGGTTCTTACCCGGGACGCACCAGTCGCGAGACCTCGCCCCACACCATTTTAATGACGCGGATGGCTTGTCCTTACCGCTAGAAATTGAGACGTCCGTGGTTGACGAATCCTTGGCGGTCGATGTAGAACTTCGAGCTGGCCAAATGTCATTTCACGACGTCTTTTTGGTGCACGGATCCGAACCCAATCATTCGCCCAATCCGCGCCGTGGTATGACGCTTCGGTTCATGCCAACGACATCGATCTATCGGCGCGACCTGGTTGACGAGGGAAATGGTTCGATAGAAGACTTGCGCACGCTTTATCTCATGCGTGGTCGGGACGTTAGTGGTCGAAATGATTTTCGCGTGCGGTGGTGACTGCGTGAGTAGGCGTTGTTAAACGCCCTTACGATGACGTTAAACCAATACCCCAAGGAGCGGCCCAAGACAGTCCTTCAACAGTCGTCGTCAACGCTCGGTATTCACACCCAACCCAACCTGAATACCCCATATCGTCCAGTACCCCCAAGAGAAATGGAATATTGACTTCCCCGTATTGCGGTTCGTTCCGTCCGGGGACGCTCGAAAACTGGACGTGTCCGAGTACTGGCCAATGCCGCACGAGGCCCTCCCGTAAATCACCCTCCATGATTTGAAGATGATAGAAATCGAATTGGAGTAGCACGTTGGGCATGGCCACCGCATCGATGATGCGGCGTGCATGGGAACTGTCGCAGTGTAGATATCCGGGTATATCGCGACTATTGAGAGGTTCGATCAAAAGTGTAATGCCATGGTTTGCCGCAATCGGAGCGGCCGCGCGAAGATTCTCGATAAATACATCTTCACATTGACGCACGGTTGATCCTTCCGGCACGACGCCCGCCATCACATGTATGAGACCCGCCCCTAACTCAGACGCGTACTCCAACGATTCTGCGAGAATGGTCTTGAACTCATTCTGCCTGCCAGGCAAGGCGGCGACCCCGCGCTCGCCGGCCTCGGCATTACCCATCCGTGTGTTGACAAGGATGAGCTCAAGCTCGTTATCTCGAAGGATTGATTTGAGGTCTTTAATCGTGTGGCCGTATGGCTGTAGGTACTCGACCGCGTCGAATCCGACTTGACGAGCGGCGGCGAATCGGTCGGCGGGCTCGAGTTCACCAAACATGGTGGTCAGGTTTGCAGCTAGTCTAGGCATGTCGTTGCTTTTTCGTGGCAGAGTTATCCCTGAACGTATACGTGGTTCGGTGGTAACAAACCAGCGCCCTTCGACGCGATGGCTTGAGCGTGGGTGACTGGCCCGTTTGTTGCGCCCCTCGTGAAAAGATTTTCTTGGATCAGGAGTAACCGATCGAAAGCAGGTTATCGACGGGTTGGTAGAGCTCCTCGAGGTAGTCGACGTCGGCTGAGTCGAGCTGAATACTTGTCGCTTGCACCAGTTGGTCGAGCTGTTCGATCCGTGAAACGCCAACCACAGGAGCGTACACCTCGGGTTTATTGAGCATCCACGCTAGAGCGATTTGTGCGGGAGTTTGCCCGAGTTTTTGCGCGATTTCGGCGTTTCTCGCGGCGATCGGAAAGTCCATTTCACCACGGTAAAGGCTTTCCGTCCGGGAACGATCGCGGCCCTGCGAACGAGCTGTATTTCCCTGATCGAACCCACCTTGATAAGAACCCGCCAGTATGCCGCGGGCGAGGGGCGACCATGGCGATACCGCGACACCCGTGGCCTTGCAGTAGGGGTTCATTTCGCGCTCCTCTTCGCGGTAGATCAGGTTGTAATGATTCTGCATGGAAATAAAAGGTGTCCAATCATGCATCGTGGCCGTCATTTGGAGTTCGACAAATTGCCAGGCGAACATGGATGAAGCGCCGAGATACAAAACCTTTCCGGCTTTAACCACGTCGTGCAGCGCTTCCATCGTTTCCTCGATCGGGATTCTTGCGTGCCCAGGTACACCATGGGGATGGCGGTGGATGACCAGCTGGTCAATATAATCGAGTCCAAGCCGTTCAAGACTTGCATTGACGCCTTCAAGAACGTGTTTTCGGGATAGACCGCCTTGGTTAGCCCCGGGTCCCATTGGCATCGCGATTTTGGTCGCGAGGACAAATTGATCTCGTGGCAGGAGTTCCTTGAGGAGCGCTCCGACAACTTCTTCGCACGCGCCGACGCCGTAGGTATCGGCGCAATCGAAGTAAAACAATCCGTGATCGATGGCCGCCTTAAAGATAGGCCGCGCCTCGTCGATGCCTAGGGTCCAATCGCCTTGATGCCCTTGGCCAGGTTTTCCAAAATTCATGGTGCCGAGACACAGTTGCGAGACTCTTAAGCCGCTATTTTTTCCGAGTTGTATGGCTTCAAGCATGATTTCTTTCCTTGAGGGGCTTTGCTGTAGGCCTGAAATAGTATCGAATGGAGGGAAGCGAGGGTTAACTCATGAAGCAAGAAGTTGGCGCACTTTCCAACGTGCGTATTGTTGACTTGACGGATGAACGAGCAATTTATGGAGCGAAACTACTCGCAGATATGGGCGCGGACGTTGTCCGGCCCGAATCCCCCAACGGGGATCCGTTGCGATCGCGAGGGCCTTACTGCGAGGATGATGCGAACGAACCATCACTTTGGCATGCATTTTTTGCGTCGAATCGACGCTTTATTTCGTTAGATCTTGAAGCACAAACGGGCCGTGATCAGTTGGCCGGTTTGGTTGGGAACGCGGATGTCGTGTTGGTATCGGAAGGAGCATTCGGTGTTGCCGAAGCGAACCTCGAGGTCGCGTTGGACGTTAATCCTGCGTTGGTTTGTGTCGAGTGTTCGTCTTTTGGTCGAGACGGACCGTGGAAGGATTTCCTAGCGCCGGACCTGGTGGCCGGCGCTTTGGGGGGCTCTGTTTCTACAACAGGGGATGTCGACACTCCGCCATTGAAAGCATTCGGTGATCTTAACTTCATTGTATCGGGGTGCTATGTCGCGGTTGCTGCCTTGAGCGCGCTATACCACGCCAAGGAAACGGGTCAAGGTCAGCGAGTCGACGTGCCGGTGCATCAATGCATCGCTTCGTGTTTGGAACACGTCTTAATGTGGTACTGGTATTCCGAATTATTGGGACCGGCCCGAGGTCAGTCTCTTGAACGTCGTGGAAGTCTGCATTGGTCAAACATGTACGTGGTTATGCAAGCCCTGGGTGGCACCATCATGGTTACGCCGACCCCCGACGTCGATGCGCAGCTTGCTTGGCTTATTGAGGCAGGCGAACACGAGGATTTGATTGAGCCGGAATACCAAGACCCAACCAATCAGTCGCTCTTTATGGCGCGCCTTATGGAAGTTTTGCGTTCCTTTGTTGGAACGAAAGATGTGGAGGCATTGTTTCTGGAAGCCCAATCACGCCACGCGCCTTACGGTTGGGTCTTGCCCATCGAGAAAGTAGGCGAAAATCCACAGCTCGAGGCACGTGATTGGTGGCGTTCCTACTCGATCGGCAAGCACGTGGTAAAGGGGCCCGGTACGCCGTATCAATTTAGCGAAACGCCATGGGACATGAAGCCGTACGTTCATACGGATGTCGATGCGGAACGCGTATTGCAAGATCTAGGTTGGGACGATAATCGATGAGACCACTGGAAGGCATTAAAGTTCTTGATTTCACCCACGTCCTTGCGGGGCCATTTGCCACGCGCATACTTGGCGATATGGGTGCCGATGTCGTCAAGATCAACTCCGTCGCCCGGGCGACTGCTATAAACGCGACCAATAATCCCTATTACACGATGTGGAATCGCAACAAACGAGCCCTCGCACTCGACATGTCCCGTGATGAAGCGAAAGAGATTTGCGGTGACCTTTGCGCTAAAGCGGACGTGGTTATCGATAACTTTTCGGTAGGGGTATTGGACCGGTGGGGGTTGGGTTACGACGTCGTTTGTCCGCTTAACCCCCGGGTGATCTACGTCCAGATGTCCGGTATGGGCCAGGGTGGACCTTGGTCCGATTTCGTTACCTACGCTCCAACCATTCATGCTCTGAGTGGACTGACGCACCTGACGGGTGTGGAGGGCAGGGAAGACATTGGTATCGGCTTTTCTTACAACGATCATGCCGCGGGATTGCATGGTGCTGTGGCGATACTCGCTGCCATTCAAGCACGCCGTCTAACCGGAAAGGGACAACGGGTAGATCTATCGCAATTTGAAGTGGGTGTAAATTTCCTGGGTCCAGCGCTGCTTGATCTCTTTGGTAATGGTCGAGCTGCTCGGCCGGCCGGGAATCGCCTCCCTTACGATGAGGTTGCTCCTCACAACTGTTATCCGTGCGCAGGAGCCGCATCTGACGATATCGCGGACGAACGATGGGTCGCCATCGCCTGCATGTCAGATCATCAGTGGCGAGCATTTTGTCGAGTGATGGGTGAGCCGGAATGGTCGAAGTCTGCGAGATACGAAACGGCGACGGCCCGCGTCTCGGCCGTCGAGGAGCTTGATCGTCATATTGGACTTTGGACGAGTCAATTGGATGCTGTCGAAGTGATGGCACGCTGTCAGGCGGCTGGAGTTCCGGCAGGTGTCGTTCAGAACTCCATCGACCTTGCTGAAAACGATCCGCAAATTGTCGCTTCCGACTTTTTGATGACGTTCGATGAGCCGAACCCCGTGCTCGGAACAACATATGGAGATCGACTGCCGCTCACGTTCGGCGAGACGCCTTGTGATATTTACACGAGGGTTCGCGACGTGGGGGAGGACAACGCGTCGGTGCTATCTGATTGGCTTGGTATGGCTAACGACGAGGTGGTTAGCGGGGAGATAGACGGATACCTCGCGTGAACCGTAGATCCAACGTCCCGCATTCGATCGCGTTCGTCTCAACTTTTCCATGATCGCGCTGATCACCCAAGGGGAATACGTTCTATTTGCATGTCTTATGGCCGCCCTAATCGCATCACTGACTTTTCATGAGTTCGGCCATGCGTGGGTGGCAAAGTTATTTGGCGACGACACGGCCGAACAGGCAGGCCGGCTCTCACTCAATCCGTTAGTACACCTGGATTTTATGGGTCTTGCGATGGTCGTCCTCCTGGGGTTTGGATACGCCAAGCCAGTACCCACAAGCCCCCACAAGTTCAGTCGTCCGAGTGCCGATTTGTGGATTTCCGCGGCAGGACCGATGATGAATTTGCTTATTGCAGTCGTTACGTGGAATGTTTTTCTTGCGCTTGAGAATTCAGGTGTTGCGTTTGTTCAAACGGCGGCGGTGGTGGGATTCGTTGAACTGCTCGTTTTCGTGAATCTGTTGCTCATGACCTTCAATCTTATTCCTATCGCCCCACTGGACGGGCATTACATTCTCCCTTATGCGCTGCCTCCTTCA
Source organism: uncultured Pseudomonadales bacterium (assembly GCA_963992075.1). Lineage (GTDB taxonomy): Bacteria > Pseudomonadota > Gammaproteobacteria > Pseudomonadales > Azotimanducaceae > UBA11889. The sequence goes on from CAXDSX010000009.1 coordinate 22,706, forward strand.
GCACGTGCCCGAGTTACCTACCTGAATCAGCGCTTCGGTCCGTTGCTGCTGCTTTCCCTTATTGGTCTCAGTATTTTCGGCGTCCCGATTTTGAATAGACTGTTGTCGTTCGCCCATTTGATGATTCCTTGGATCACTCTTGTGGGCTAGCTCATCATACAAAACCACGAAG
>CAXDSX010000010.1:0-22381 GCA_963992075.1 uncultured Pseudomonadales bacterium
TAACTGTGCGTAAGCTGCCGACGTTCAGTCGACGATATCCCCGTACCGTGCTTGTATCTGTTCCGCAATCGTTTCAGGTTCGCCCGACACGGCAAACGATTGCATGATGTCGTCGGTGATCAAGCCGCCCATTTCAACCCAACGACCTTGCTTCGACATAGCATTCAACTGAGGTTGAAGCTCGCCGACCCCAATGCTGTCCAACACGGGCTTGTATGCCGGGGTCGAGCCATAAAACGCAATTTGCTGCTTGGTTGCCGCGCTCGCGGACGCGAGCTCCTTGTCATCGCGGCCTGTCACCACAAAACATGGATAACTGATCTCAAAATCTTCACGTTTCTTGCCTGCCTTCGCCCAACCTCTTTCTAACGCGGGCATCGTCACTTCTCTCAAGTACTTTTCCGTTGTAAAAGCGTGCGCAATGATGCCGTCGGCCACTTCGCCAGCCACCTCAGTCATGAGCGGGCCTACCGCCGCAAGAAATACGCGTGGGGCACCATGTTCGGTATTCGTCGGCGCAAAGAACGGCGTCATCAACGTGTGATTATAAAATTTTCCGGTGAACTCGAGCGCTTCACCCTGGTACCAGTTGGCCCAGATTGCGCGCATCGCAAGAATGAACTCGCGCATCCGAGCCGCAGGATGCGACCAGGGCATACTGAATCGTTTGGTGATGTGTGCGCGTATTTGGGAGCCTAGGCCAAGGACGAAGCGTCCATTGGAGGCCGCGTTCAAATCATGACCGATGTTCGCAAGAACCATTGGTGTACGAGCAAACGCAACCGCAATCCCCGTCATGAGATCGACCCGAGACGTTTGCTGTGCTGCAAACGCGAGCGGCAAAAACGGGTCATGCGACGTCTCGGCGGTCATGATGCCGCTATACCCCATTTCTTCCAGTTCCTGAGCTTGCGCTGCAACCGTAGCCAAATCCCAACCAACGCCACCATCAACTTTCATCGCAGTTCCTCCCCTTGCGCGAACCTTCGATTATCTATTCGGGTTCCGAAATAAACAAACCTTCGAACGGACCTTCACCACTCACATAATGCCTCACGGCCGGGTTCGCGGATCCCAGCTCAACGCAATAAACAAGATCGTTAGGGACTCTCAAGGTCCGCGTCGTTTCGTCCGAATAACCAAGCAGCAGTTCAAGAAGAACCCGAATGGTGATGCCATGGCTCACTAGCACAACCTGGTCATGCTGCGGGGCATCGTTTAATTCCACAAGTAGTGGCGCCACTCTCCGGCTGACGTCGAAGCGATTTTCACCGTTGGGCGGTCGATACCCTTCTGGATCGTCAAGCCGCGCTTGCCATTGCTCCGCGTAACAGGATTGAATTTCCCGGGACGTTCGGCCACTCCATTCGCCCATGCATACTTCACGCAGTCGCGCATCGTACTCAGCTGCCACCTTGGTCTCTCGAACTATCGGCGCGACCGTTTGCTTCGTCCTACCTAGAGGCGAGGCTAGAACTCGGTTAATCCCAAGCGTTGCTAACAATCTGCCATGAACTTCGGCTTGCGCGCGACCCACTGAAGTTAAGGGCGAATCCGCCCAGCCTTGGATACGCCGCTCTACGTTCCATTCGGTTTCACCATGGCGGACGAGGAAGAAAGACGTCATCGGTTAATACGAACCAATTTTGCGGTACTCGAACTGGTCGCTAACAACTTTCCTCTACCATCCAAAAGTTGTCCTTCGAGGAACGCTACGCTACGCCCCATGGATACAACCCGTCCTACCGCAACGACCCGGCCCGGCCCCACCGCAGCAATGAACGTCACTTTTAGTTCCAGGGTCATGGCGCTCGACTCGCCATGACTCGTTTGTCTCACCGCATGCGCCATCGCCGCATCCATCCATGCCGCAATGAAACCCCCTTGAACGACTTTTCCACCGCTATGACAAAATTCAGGCCGTGCATCAAATTGCATGACTGCTTTTTGCTCTTGGTCGCTGTATTCCAGCAACGTCCCGCCCCCAAGCAGCTCCATCAATGCACTTCGATCGTCTGACACCAAAGATCCAGAATTCGCTAGTAACGCTCGGGAAACGTCTTCGTCAAAGCTCGAATTGATCCGCTCGAAAAGGCTCAAACGTTCGATACGCGACGTCGAGTTCCACTCGACCTATCGGTGAAATGATGCTGGTAGTGATCCCGGCATTTGCGTCTTCGCGGATACGCGCTCGGACTTCTTCGTTCGTACCAATGACACCGATGGCATCGATGACTTCGTCCGAGAATGCGCCGGTCGTTCGTTCTCGATCCCTCGCAGCCCAACCCTCCTGAATTTCGGCCGCGATGTCGGGATACCCACACCACTCCAAGAAACGGTTGTACACTGGGTTGGCAAAATAAGGAGCGAAGTGAGCACGGAAGAGAGCTCGTCCTTCTTCTTTGTCCTCAGTCACATGGACCATGGCTCGATTAACGATCTCGATATCTCGCCAGTCCTTGCCCGCACGCTCTGCTCCAACCTTCACGTGTTCCATCATTTTGGGTAAAGCGTCTCTTGGCCACAGATTAAAGATAACGCCGTCGCCATATTCCGCTGCCATCTCGATCATTTTTGGCCTTAACGCCGCGATGTAAATAGGGATCTCTGGGATTGATGGATCCTGTTTGTAGCCACGGCTGTATACCGTCTGCATCTCCGTAAAAGCAGTTTTTTCACCCGCAAGAATGCTGCGCACGACGATCGCCGTTTCCTTAACTCGCGTCAGCGGCTTATCAAGGTCAATGCCGTTGAATGCCTGCATGATGGTCTGGCTTGAAGCGCCAAGCCCGAGCACAAAACGGCCTGGTAACGCTTGTCCGATGACGTCGGTCATCGCGGCAAGCACCGTGGGCGTGCGCGTGTAGACCGGAACAATAGCCATTCCGATCCGTAACGTCTCGGTATGTGCGGCAATCGCGGCCGCCATCGCCAGACCGTCCGGGGCACCCGGGTCCGAAAACCAGCCATCGCGATAGCCATTCGATTCTGCCCAACGGACGAGATCGATTGTGTCTTGTAACGACTGGTTGAGCGGCAACGTCACGGCCACACGCTTCTCTAACGGCATAACTTCCCCCACCGAACTGACTCGAACCGCGCAGAGTCGCATTACCCCGACCGAAAGATCAACCCCGCGTCTCGGTTGCCGTGAAACGGCGAAATTGATTCACCAATAACAATCTAGATTTGATTTCAAGCCTATACCCTGGCGAGCACCTCGGCTGTACACTTTTGCCATACCGTTTAGGATTGCTCGGATGAGCGACGTCGAACTCACCCCCGTGCGGCCGGCCCACCTTTTTGATGAAGCCGCCTTGGAGGCGTACATAAGTAAAGAGGTGACGGGCTATCGAGGACCCATGAAAGTACAACAATTCGAGGGGGGGCAGAGCAATCCCACGTTTATGCTCGAGACGCCAAGGGAACGTTACGTATTAAGAAAACAGCCGCCTGGAGAACTGCTCCCCTCCGCTCATCAAGTCGATCGGGAATATAAGGTCATGCACGCATTGCACAGCACCGCCGTACCCGTCCCTAAAATGTACAACCTCTGTGAAGACCCAAATGTTATCGGCACCAAGTTCTACATCATGGAAATGGTCGAGGGACGTCTATTCACCAAGACAACCTTGCCCGAACTAACCCCTAAAGAGCGGCGCGAGATTTATCTCGATATGGCGCGAGTGCTGGCGGCGCTGCATTGCGTGGATCCAGAGACCGTCGGTCTCGGCGATTTCCGCCGTCCAGGAAACTACTTCGCTCGTCAGGTAACTCGATGGACTAAACAATACCTGGCGTCAGAGACCGAAAATATCGAGGCGATGAACCACCTCATCGATTGGTTGCCTAACAACATACCGTCCGAGTCAAGCGCCGGAATCGTCCACGGTGACTTTCGGCTCGGTAATCTGTTGTTGCACGAAACGCAGCCCAAAATCGTTGCGGTGCTCGATTGGGAACTGTGGTCGGTCGGAGACGCGCTCGCCGATCTCGGCTATCTGTGCCAGGAATATCACTATTTGACGAGCGAAACCGAGGATATGCTCCCGGGTGCTAATCTAGAAAAGCTCGGTATTCCGACGGAAGTAGAACTAATCCAGACCTACCGTCTTGCGGCCGAACGCGAGCCAATCGACAACTGGATTTTCTACATTGTCTACAACATGTTTCGGTCGGCGGGCATCGTCCAGGGGGTCTACAAACGCGGCCTTGACGGCAACGCCAGCTCCGACACGGCGCTTGAGTACGAAGGGGTGGCGCGCGCGCGTTCCGAGCGCGCCTGGGAATTGATTACCGAGCTCGGACTGCGCTAGCGGTATTTCGTTACAGCATCGTCTCTGCGACCAATTGCAACGCTTCCGGTTGGCCACCACCAATCAGCATTGTCCCGACTTCGCCTCGATCGCCTGCTTTCTTCCACCGCTGCAAACGGTCGCGTATTCGATCCGCCGGCCCAATGAGATGACAAGCGTCAATGAGTTCCGCCGGAACTGCCGCCATTGCTTCTTCACGTCGACCGGAAAGGTAGAGATCTTGGATACGGATAGCATCCTCCTCAAATCCAAGTTTCCTGGCGTAGTCGTTGTAGAAATTCTTGTCACGCGCGCCCATACCACCAATGTACAGCGCCATGTTGCCTCGAATCGGTAGCATGCACTCCTCTACGCTATCGCCGATCACCACGGTTACAAACGGCGACATATCGAAATCGGCCAGTGTCTTGTTCCCGGCGGCTTCAAACCCTTTGCGTATGGGTTCATCAAAAACGCCGAAATTGTCCGGGTCCATCCAAATGGGGAAAAGGCCGTCACATACCTCGGCAGCAGCCGCGACGCCCCGTGGGGTGATGCTCGCGGCATACACCGGTATGTCCTCTTCACAGTGGAGTATGCTCTTCAGCGGCTTGGCCAGCCCGGTCGCTGCGTCGCCACGATAAGGCAATTGATATTCCCTACCGTCGTAACTAGCTGGCCCCTCTCGAGCAAAAATCTGTTTCATGATTTCCACATATTCTTTCAAGCGGGTAACGGGGCGACCGTACGGAACGCCATGCCAACCTTCAACGACTTGCGGTCCAGATGCTCCTAGACCAACAATAAAGCGGCCTCCGGATAATTCTGCCAACGTCATCGCCGTCATTGCGGCCATCGCCGGAGTCCTTGCGGGCATTTGCATAATCGCAGTACCTACCTTGATGGTCTGCGTTTGCGCCAAGATCCAGGCGGCAGGCGTGACGGCATCGGACCCCCAAGCCTCCGACGTCCAAATGGACTCGTACCCGAGACTCTCGGCATGCAATACGTTGTCGATGGGAATATTAATTCGTCGGCCTGAATAACCGGAAATAAGCCCGAGTTTCATGGTTCACTCCTGCGAACGCTGTTCAAGGAAAAGAACATATCACGAACAACCGTCTAGACCGCAACCTCGGGCCGAGGCATGTCTGTTGGAGATACGGGGTCCTGCTCCAGGGCCCTCTAGCGCTAAAGTGTAGGTTGACGGCGTTGTCCGTTGAGGTACTGGACAATGTCCACCGACTCATACAACCACTCGACGTCCCCGGTATCTCTTTCAATACGCAAGCACGGCACAGTGCCCTTGCCACCTCCCCGAATTAAATCGTCGTATGCCTCGCGATCCAAAAGAATATCGCGCATGGGAACCTCGAGATCGGCCCCATCCAAGAACTGGCGGACCCAACGACAATAAGGGCAGGAATCATATTGATAGAGTGTGTACTGCTCCGTCATGCAGTGCAGTATAAACTGCACGTATGGCACGATCACAGAAAGCGCGAGTCAACCGTCTTCGGACCACAATCACCGCCTCCGGTGGTGCAGTCATCGTTGCAGTGATTGTCGTCGGGATCTTATACAGCACAGGTTGGTTGGGGAACGGCGGATCCAATGCAGAAAACCAATACCGAAACCTCGGGCGAAAACCTGGCACCCAGCCAATCGAAGTGGTCGAGTATTTTTCCTACGCTTGCATCCACTGTAAGAATTTTGATCCTGTTATCGAAGACTGGAAGACAACGCTCCCGGCAGGTGTGAAGTTTCGACGTGCCCACGTAGGTTTCTCGAATGAAACCGCACTTCTCGCACGCGCCTATTATGCCCTTGAGCATCACGGTGCACTCGACCGAAACCATACGCGCCTGTTCCGTGCGATTCACAATCGCGGGAGGCGTTTTCCATCCGTCGAATCGATTGCCGACTACGTCGACGGTTTTGGTATTGAGGGTGACGCGTTCTTGAATACGGTCAACGGCCGCCGTATCAGCGAGATTGCTCTGGCGGATGACCGACGCTGGCGAGAGTACGGTCTAACTGGCGTACCTTCTTTGGTCGTCGCTGGTAACTACGTGGTCAACATGAATCTCGGGCGTGTCCGAGCGCTCGAAATCGTCGACTCACTGGTGATAGAGCTCCTTGCTAAATCACCGAATCGGTGACCCTTTGATCGCCCCAACGCGGCGTAAGAATCAACCTTTCGAAGCTCCACCGAATTCGTGACGAAAACAAACATCCGTCAACTATGGTCGCGTTTGATGCGGTTTATTGCTGCTACAACATTTATCGGTTTGGTTGGCGTCGGAATCTACGCGGTTTACCTGGACAGCACCATTACGCGTACGTTCGAGGGACGTCGATGGACAGTCCCGGCGCAGGTTTTTGCCCAACCGCTCGAACTCTACCAAGGAATGCACCTTTCTCAGGAAGCCTTTCTGATCGAACTGGACCGCCTCGGGTACAACCAGCACAGTACCGGAGAGACTCCAGGGACCTATTACATCGGCTCACGTTCCATCATCGTAACGCTACGACCCTTCCGATTTCCCGAAGGCTATCGTGGCAAACAAACGGTATCGGCCCGGTTCCGCGGTGGGCAACTCGCTCGTTTATCGTCCAAGACAAAAAACGCGTCGATTCGACTGGAACCAGCCGTCATCGGAAGCTTTTTCCCTAGTCACGGAGAAGACCGTCTCATCGTCGAACCAGACGATACACCCAGTCTCCTGACCGAAACATTGATTGCCGTCGAAGACCGAAACTTTCGAAGCCACTGGGGCTTCGACATCGCCGGCATTCTACGGGCGTTGATGATCAACGTCGCTGAAGGAAAGGTGCGTCAGGGCGGAAGCACGCTAACCCAGCAATTGGTGAAATCTTATTTTCTCGATAATCGCAGAACATTTAACCGCAAATTTCGTGAGCTCGTCATGGCGATCATCCTCGAACGCCACTTTGAGAAAGAAGAACTACTCAACGCATACATCAACGAAATTTTCTTAGGACAAAATGGGCGGAGAGCCATTCATGGATTCGGCCTTGGAAGCCAGTTCTATTTCCGTCGACCGCTGGAGGAACTCAACGCCGAAGAAATCGCGCTGTTAGTCGCCATCGTTCGGGGACCCACCTATTACAACCCTTACCGCTATCCTGGACGCGCAAGGGCTCGTCGCGATCGAGTACTTAAGACCATGCGTGATTTCAATCTCATCGACGAAGCCACGCTCCATGCAGCACTCACGAAGCCAATAGAGCTAGCCACTTCCCGACGCGGCGGGCGCTACTACCCGGCATTTATGGATCTCGTCCGCCGTGAATTGTCTCGGGATTTTGATTCCGGAGACCTCGCTGCCAACGGCTACCGAATATTCACGACGTTAAAACCTCATCTTCAGGACGCAGCTCAAATTGCCGCTCTTCGAACACTGGGCAATCTTGAACGCGAGCGTAACTTGCCAACCAAAACACTAGAAGCGGCTGTGATCATCCGTGATAGCCAAACCGGCGACATCCACGCCGTCGTCGGCGGACGTGCTCAAGGAAGCCAGGGCTTCAATCGCGCGCTCAACGCTCGCCGACAGGTCGGGTCACTATTGAAACCCGTCGTTGTGTTAACTGCTCTCGAAACCGACCGTTACCATCTCGCTTCACCCATCGATGACGCTCCTATCGTACTGTCCGATTTTAATAACTGGGCGCCACTCAACTTCGACGGTCAATTTCGCGGACCCGTTCCGCTCGTTCGCGCATTGAGCGACTCCCTCAACGTGGCGACCGTTCGCTTGGGTATGAGCATGGGCGTCGCGAACGTTGCGAATCGGATCACGAGCCTTACCGGCAAGGCTATCACGCAACCATTCCCTTCCTTATTCTTAGGCGCGCTGGACCTCACGCCTTTTGAAGTGTCGGAACTTTACGCTGCTTTCGCGAGCGGGGGATTCCGGACACCCGGCAAGTCCGTCGTTGTGGTGTTAGACACTGGGGACGCCACCCTGTCTCGCTACGCGATCGACGTCAACCAGATGTTCAGCCCCGACCATGCAGCGGCCATGACGCGAGCATTACAAGTGACAATGCAGCGGGGTACCGGGCGTTCTTCTCCGCTTGGTGCCACCGGAATTGCGGGTAAGACAGGATCGTCCGACAACTATCGAGATAGTTGGGTAGCTGTATTCGATGCCAACCTTCTAACCGTCGTGTGGATCGGCAAGGACGACAATAGTCCCCACGGTCTCAGCGGGTCAAAAGGCGCTCTTCGCTTATGGGATCTATTGGCACACGATCTCACCATTCGCGCGGCGCTCGTGCCCCCGTTGAGCGATCGATTACATTGGGGCTGGATCGACTACCGCTCTGGAAACGCGACTCTCGAGCAGTGTGCAGAAGCTATCAATATCCCCCTCCCACGCGGCGTCGACTTACACCGCGACGTCGGCTGTGATCGGGGATCTTCTCGCCAACGTAGTAAAATTCGGAAATGGCGCGACTGACGGTTTTGTTTATTGTTTTGTTTTCATTTGGTTGTGCGGTCAAAGCTCAGCTCCCCGCCGAACGTGAGTCAACGGCCGCGCCAAAACGCAGCGGACTGTTCGAACCCTCGAATACTGCAGGGGCCGATCTGATCTCCAATGCGCGCGAGATGATTGCCGAAAATAATGTAGAAGACGCGATCGTTTTGCTTGAGAGGGCATTGCGTCTAGATCCTCAAAACGGACACACCTGGCTCGTTCTCGCCGAGGCGGAACTCAGCCGCATGGGATTTCTTCGAGCTGAACAATTCGCTCGAAAGGCCATTCTTTTTTTATCAAGAATAGACCAAGTCCTAGCTTGGCGAACAATAGCCTTGGCACTGGAGGGGCGTGGAGACAATACCGCTGCCCGATCGATTCGCGAATCGCACAAAGTCCGTTGATGGCCAATGGGCTGTCTAATCGGGGCTTAAATCGACCTCCAGAGTACGCGTTACGAATCCTGCTGAGAAACCAAGCTTGGTCGCGATCTCTTCCAACACACGTCGCTCGGGCTCCATGGTATGACCTTCCGCTCGAGCGACGATGCAAAGATCCTGGAGGACCTGCATCGCCTGAGTCATACCTGCTTCTTCACTTACCCGTTCAATCCGGTTATCGAGGTCCTTTTCCAGTGCGCTAACATCGACGGTGTCTTTGAACGCCCCTTTTCCAAAAAACTTCTCGAAAACCTCGACTTCACCTTGGGTAATTTCGCCGTCCGCCCTTGCAACGACGAGCGATCCCGCAAAAAGCAGACGCCGCATGGATTCCGCGGCAACGGTCTTAGCTTCCAGGTAGCTTGGTTCCATTAGGCTCATAAGCTTCTGCACACCCATTTCGAGTTGCGCAATGCTGTCTCCGGAGGAATTGACCAACTCCGACCCATGGAAGAGCTCTAGAGCTTTGACTCGAAGCGGGCTAAACGGATGCGTCGAAAACCAATCCTCGCTAGGCGTCTTCATACTTGGATCAGCGTCTTCTTCTTGCATCTGATCGACCTGAGAAAGAAAGTCAGCGAGCTCAAAGCTAATGGTTCGACCGGATAGACCAGATGCCAATTTGAATAGCGAGCGTGCTACCGCTTGCCGATCGTCAGCGCAATAAGCCCCGGCGCGGTCCGCGGAAATTTCTGCGTACCGTGACCATGCAAATAACGAAAGCGCCAAGCGTGGGTCGGGCTTCTCGTCACCCCGCAGGACAAATCCTATCGGTATGTCGTGGTGCGCGTAGACATGGTGTCCAAGCTCATGGCCCATGACGAAAACGAGTTCAGGTCCTTCAAAATCCTCCAACAACGCCGACGAAAACATAACCAACAACCGACCCTCCTCGGGTCGGAAACACATGGCGTTGTGCTGGGCGCTTGGGAACACGAAAAGCTCAAGGGGTAACGCAACACCCAATTTTTCTATGCACGCATCCGCCATCGAACGTAACGAAGGAGCCATGGCGGGGCTCAGTCGAACTGCGGTTGAAAGGAGGCGTCGTCGAGTCCGAAACGGAACATCGTCCTCCAGTCGCGCCATTCGTTCCTTGATCCGCACGATTGTCGGATCGCGCGCAAGAGCATCGAAGAGATCACGGTCATTACTACACCGGATTTTCTCCGCTTCCGTCATCCAATCTTGCCGCCGTTAATCCAAATCCATCAGTCTACGGTACTGACGCAAGTGGCGTAGTGACGACAAGCGGTCGCCCCGAATTTCATGGATACGCGCCAGGTTGTAGTGGGCATCGGCCACCGACAGAGCCTTCCGATAAAACTTCACCGCGAGATCAATCTCATCAAGTTCATCAAACACGGTCCCCATGTTGTAGTACGCGAGTTGATGCGAAGGTGTAGTTTCTAGGGCGCGTTGGTAGTGTCGTTTTGCGCTTTTCAGGTCACCCCGTAGTTGACGAAGACGCCCCAAATTGACATGCGCGTCAGCGTTCTCTGGGTCCAGGTTGATCGCTTGTCGATACGCATCGGGCGCTTTGTCGGGATCAACTTCTTCAAGCTCGAGACCGAGGTTGTACCAATCGTCGCTATCGAGTTCATCGATAGGCTGCGAACTCTGCGCACCTCGAGCGGCCAGAGAAGCAACGTTATCAGGCGGCTCGTCCTGAGCAAAATTCAACAGACCCTGCCCCGTTTGTGCATCCCAGGTTCCTTGAGCTCCGCGGAGGACTAGTCTGTCGCCGTCGGCAAAGATTGGTAACGACGAAAGCGTTCGGGCGTCCGTCACCTGGTTTCGTAACTTCTTAAGTATGGAAAAAGCCCTGCGTACTTTCACGTCGCCATTAAGCAAACGACGCGCGGTCCGGAGGAGAACCAAATCTTGAAAACCGAAGCGATACTCAAACCGATCACCTCGTTCGGGTTCGATCAAGCCCCTTTCAACAAGGTGCCGAATCTGGCGTAAGGGAAGTCCGGTGAGTCCCGCCACCTGTCGTGTCGAATAACCGTAGTCAGATCTGCGGGGACTGGTCTCGCTTGCTTGAGGCGCTACGAATAAGTCCGGCATGGCACTCCCGACAGTCGCGTTGTCTGGTCAGCCTTCGGTAGATCCGTCCCGCAGTCCCAATCCGCTAAGGGCCACCCTATCTCGGCCATCAAACTCTCGTGGTTTGATGGATAGCGCTGCGGTTCCAGGCAATATAGCCGGTAACTCGTTCCCCCTCAACAAGTGCCGCGGTGTAAGTTGCATATTCGTCGGCTATTTCTTCGTTGCGGTCTTATTATCCGTTGAACGCAGGATATTGCCTGTGTATCGCTTCGCTCGAATCGCATGGACGAGCGTGGTTATTTGGTCGTTATCGACTTGGTAGATCACGCCGATCCCACATACCGGCGTAACAACAATACGCTCGGTCGCGGGAACAACGCCACGAAACGAATCCCCTTTGCAAATACGACCACGACGTCGTTGAAAGTCCAGCAAGTGCTCGTCACGCAATCCTCTGCAACGTTGTCTGGTTTGAGCAACCCACGAACGGTTGCCCGGGCCACGCATGAGCAGCATATTTTCATCCAGCACTTCGATGCGCCTGTATGTTCCCGTGTTCACGCACCGCACGGGAGCCACGTACGCTTCAGCTGGAAGAGGTTCCGCCAGAATCGCTTCCAGCGTTTCGTCGGCTAGAACCGCGCAAGCGCTGACGAGCGCAGCAACCCTTAAGCAGGTCGAGCGATACCTGATCATCCCTCGATGGTACGCCATGTTTGACCCACGTCTAACCCCGGTTTGCATTATCAGGAGACGATGTAGTCTACGGACCAACCCGAAGAACGCTTCTTTCGCGGAACTCGGGCCTTGACGACAAGAGCATCTTCGACGTTCTCGGTCTGCTCGCTCCATGGAAATTTAGGTAGAACGTTTTAGTCGAGATAGCGAGCGACCAAATGGGCTTTAAATGGTTCTGCGCTCAGCGGTTCCCCAGTAACTTTTTCGATCAGAGGTCCGGTGGCCAACATACGCCCTTGGGAGTGGACGTTTTGCCGCAACCATCCAACCAACCCCTCAAATTCTCCATGAGAAATTAAACCAGGCAAGTCATCGATGGCTTGCGTTGCCGACTTGAACAGTTGTGCGGCGGCAAGTGCACCTAACGTATACGTTGGGAAATAACCGATCGTCCCCGAAAACCAATGTACATCTTGCATGCAACCGTCCGCGTCGTTTCCGGCGGTTCCGAGGCCCAGGTAGGACCGCATTTTTTCGTCCCAAGCATCCGGAATCTCTGCGGGATCAAGATCGCCTGCCACGAGCGCTTTTTCGAGGTCATAACGCAAAATCACGTGCATCGGGTAGGTGGCTTCGTCCGCGTCGACCCTTATGAAACCGCGACCTACTTTCCTCACATGCCGCAGCAGATTGTCGGCAGACCATTCCGCCGATTCGTTACCACCACCGAACGCGTTGCGAATATGCGGTGCCGCAAACGCTATAAAGGCGGGGCTTCGGCACACCTGCATTTCCATAAACAGTGATTGACTCTCATGCAACGCCATGCCCCCCGACCCACCCACCGGTTGAGTGCGCCACGAGGCCGGAAGGCCTTGCTCATAGAGGGCATGACCCGTTTCGTGTAATACGCCAAACAGCGACTCGAGAAAATTGTTTTCGTTATAGCGTGTGGTGATGCGCGTATCGTCCGGCACCCCTCCACAAAATGGATGATGACTGACGTCCAATCGACCGTGGTCAAAATCGAACCCTAACTGCGCCATCATCAACCGCCCCAGATTCGCTTGGCGGTCTTCGGCGAAGGGACCTTCAATCGGAATGGCGGGCTCTTGTTGAGACAAAATTGAATCGATACATGCCGGAAGAAAGTCCAGCAACGAACTGAACAGTGGATCAATGTCAACTTGCCTTAGTCCGGGTTCAAACGTATCCAAGAGAGCGTCGTATTGTCCCAAGCCTTTCGCCTCAGAAAGACACTGCGCCCGACGTTTGGTTAGATTCACGACTTCGCCCAATAAAGGCAGGATCCCTTTGAAATCATTGGAGGCGCGGAGCTGCCGCCAGCGTTGCTCACAAAGTGACGTGGCTCTTGAATAAGCCGTAACGAGATCCGCTGGCACCGCCATTGCGTCCTCGCACGAACGCTTCATCTCGAGCACGTTAGCGCTCTGCCACGCATCAAGCGGTTCGTCCGCAGCTGCGTCGATGAGATCGGGAATCTCTGCTGCCGACAGTTCAGTGTGTATTAAACCGTTCAGTGTCGCCAAAGCCTCCGCGCGCGCCACGCCTCCGCCGGTTGGCATGACCGCCGCATCATCCCAAGACAACATCGACAGCGCGTGGTTTAAATCGTTGATCTTGGCAAACCGAGCTTCCAGCTTTTTGTAATGCATCGATAGGCTCCACCAGCGCAAGTGGCTCCTAGTATAAGCCGCGCGCGATCACGACTCGCTCCCCCCAAAAACGATCCAAAACAGAACATCGTTGGAGAAGACCCGAGCGAAAAAACCTTCGCAGTTTGGGAACGAGTTAGCTCGGCTAGGGCAACCACGTCGATTTTATCCGACCGGCGACGATCGCCTTACGAAGACTCGACCATCCTAGCGTTCGTGGTTAGGTCGTGCTCAGATTAGGCTTACGTTGCGTTAAACCTGAGGCTCCTGGAGTTTGGACACCGAAACCCACTACAGTAAACGCACGGCACTGACTCTCGTCGTTGCGAGCATGGTGGGTACTGGCGTGTTCACTAGCCTTGGATTTCAACTCGAGGGAATTCAGTCCGGCTTCGCCTTACTCCTGCTCTGGGTCATCGGAGGCGTCGTTGCTCTCGCGGGCGCCGTCAGCTACGCCGAACTCGGCGCTGCATTTCCAAGGTCGGGAGGCGAATACAACTTTTTGACCGAGATTTATCATCCTGCAGCGGGATTCGTGTCCGGCTGTATTTCAACCATCATGGGATTTGCCGCGCCTTCTGCCCTCATCGCGATAACCTTCGGGACCTACCTAGCAAACGCTTTCCCCAGCCAGTCTCCAACCCTATGGGCCGTTGGGTTGGTTCTCGTGTTAACCGGTGTTCACACCACGACGCGTCGCGGCGGCGCTCGGGTTCAACGATCGACCACCTTCCTAAAGATCGCCCTAATCGTTTTGTTTTGCTTAACCGCATGGATTTCGGTACCCCAAATCCAACCCGTTAATTTCTCGCCCTCCTTGGATCACCTATCACTAATCACCAGCGGTAGTTTCGCCGTCGCGCTCATCTACGTTTACTACGCGTACACCGGGTGGAACACCGTCACGTACATGATCGACGAATTTGAACAACCGGGGAAAATGTTATCGCGCGTCATGGGTACGGGAACGCTCATTGTGCTGTGCCTCTACCTACTCCTTAATTTCACGTTCCTGGTGACGACACCCATCGATCTTATGGTTGGTCGGGTTGAAATCGGCTACGTCGCCGCCGACCACGTCTTTGGACGCGATGGGGCCATGATCATGAGCGTAATGTTGGCCTTGCTCCTGATCTCGACCTTGAGTGCCCTGACACTTGCTGGGCCTCGAGTGTTTCTGGTCGTGGGCCAAGACTTCACTGCGCTGAGTGCTCTTGCAAAAACCAACCGGGCAGGCGTTCCTTTCGTCGCCGTGCTGGTCCAATCCGCACTGGCGCTCTTATTTATTGTCACTGCGTCGTTTGATTTTATTCTGGTATTCGCCGGGTTTGCTCTTGGTCTTAATAGTTTCCTGACCGTCGCCGGCGTCTTCGTCGTAAGGTCGCAAACGCGGGCGCCTTGCCCTAGCTATCGAATTCCCTTTTACCCATTACCGCCATTAGTATTTCTCGCGCTAATGGGCTGGACCCTCGCTCACATCATGAGTGTTCGCCCCGTAGAAGCGTGGACTTCGATAGCGGTAATCGCGGTGGCCATCCTGCTATACGTGTTTCTTCGGGATCAACGCCAGTCTAATTCGTAGAACTAAGGTCTGGTCATTGACTCGAGGTCGCCGATCACGCCTTCCGCGATCAAGCCCTCAATGTCTGGGACGCTAAATCCGAGCTCCCTCATAATGGTCCGTGTATGCTCGCCGCGGTGTGGAGCGCCGTAGCGAATCTCCGTTGGCGTTGCTTCGAAGCGGGCGGCGTTACGCGCTTGGCGCAAACGACCCGCGTGGGGATGATCGGTTTCCACCACGATTCCGCTCGCCTCGACCTGCGGATGACGAATCATTTCATGCCGTTTTAAAACAGGGGCACACGGCACGTCCACGGAATCCAGAATTTCAAGCCACTCCGAGGCGTTTTTGTTAAGGAGTGCCGATTGAGTTAATTCCAAACGGGCGTTGGCATAGCGATTACGACCGACCGGCGTCTTAAACCGCTCATCTTCAAGCCATTCGGGATGCTCGACCGCGTCGCAAAGTCCCCGCCAGTGTTCGTCGCTCATGACCGAAACGCTGATGTAGTCCGACTTCGTCTCATAGATCAAGTCGATTCCAGTCGCAGCCCTTGATTCGCTTCCCTCTTTTCCCACAAACGTTTGCTCGCCCATATCCGAGGACCACATGAACGCGACCACCGCATCGAGCATGGACAGCCGCACGTGTTGTCCTTGACCACTACGTCCGCGTGCAACGAGCGCAGAGGTCACCGCTTGCGCTGCAGTGATGCCTGTCAACTTATCCGGCAAAACAGTCCGGACGAGCCTCGGCCTCGCTTGGTCCGATCCACCTTGGACGGTCATGAGTCCCGATAAGGCCTGAATGATCGGGTCGTAAACGGGCTTATGCGCGTACGGACCGGATTCTCCCCACCCGCTCAAAGACACGTATATCAGCCCGCCATTCACGGACCGAAGTTGTGGCTCATCGATACCGAGACGCGCCATCACGCCGGGCCGAAAGTTTTGGACGAAAACATCGGCGTCCTTTGCCAGTTTCAGCATCAATTCACGACCCGCAGCAGCTTTCACGTCCACTGAAAACGAACGCTTGTTTCGATTGTTGTTCAATGACGCTGCTGAGAGTTGTCCCGGATCGTATCCTGCGCCTCCAAGGCGATCACTCCGAATTGGCGCTTCAATCTTAATAACATCTGCGCCTTGATCCGCAAGAATCATGGTGGCGTACGGACCTGCAATCATCGTCGTGAAATCAATGATCCGAATTCCGTCCAATGGACCCGCCATGCTTAACCCCCAACCACCTGTTCGTTACCCAAGATCAAATCGTGCTCTTGGGGCACGGGTTGATCATGTCGTTATCGCCCAATACTTACATAGGTCCTGAGCTCTCGGTATCGAAAAAGGCTTGGCGGGGATGTCCGTGATTCGGGGCTATTGCCAAAAACGTCGATTTATCAAGTTGCAACGTCGCTCGAGCGTCCATCGCGCAAGAAACCGGCAAAGATCTCGCGAATCTTCGGGTCGTCGACGGCTGGCCGTGAAAGCGCCATGGCGACATAACTACCGATTGACGCAAGCAACGCCGGGAATACCTCGTGAACAAAACCATCGAGGCCCATTAATAACCACAGGCCAAGCACGGTTATGCCGACCAGAATAGACGTTATAGCGCTGACGCCATCACCCCGCTTCCAGTGCAATCCAAGAATCACCGTAGGCACAAAACAAACCGCGTACAAACTACCGGAAAAAATCGTAATCTCTACGATCCCCCCAGGTGGATTCAATGCGATCACAGCCGCTACCAATGCAACACCGACAATGCCCCTTCTCGACCAACGCACGCCCTCTGATCCGGCTACGTCCCGAAGTGTCCCCACCACATCACGGGAAAGGACGGATCCCGCAACAAGCAAAACACTATCCATCGACGACATAGCTGCTGCCGTAATAGCCACAACAAGAAAATCTGCAACGAAGGTCGGGAAAACATCCACATCGGTCACAAGCATCGGTACGACAAGGTCCGTATCACTGATGCCCTCCAACAGCATCCGCGCGTAAAGGCCGACCGGAAAGAGCGAGAATTGAATGAGTAAGATGCCGACGGCGGCAATCCAGATACCCGTACGTAATCCACGCGCATCCTTCAAACCGTAAAAGCGTGTTAGTTGCCGAGGATCGACTAGAAGCTTCAGCGAGCCGGCCATCGCGATACCGAAAAGTACCGCGAACGGAAGCTCGGCATTTAGCGTGAACAAATGGTCGGTATCGGGGCGATCCAATAGCGTCGTAATCGAGCCGATTCCACCAGCAGCGTGAGTCACAAACCCAAATATCAGCAAGGATCCGATTACCATCAGGATTCCCTGCACCACGTCCGTCCGTACCACGGAAAGAAAGCCTCCAACGGACGTGTACACCATGACAATCGCCAAGGTTAGACCGACGGCAGATCGATAAGGGATCCCCAAAAATACCTGAAAAAGGTTTCCCGCTCCTTTGAATATTGCGATCAGGTACAGAAGGCTCGAGAAAACGACCACCAGCCCAGTAATGACCCGCAGACGTGGGCTGGCAAAGCGAACAGCCAGGAAATCTGGGACAGTCACTGACTCCAGAGCAGCGGTGAAATAGCGCAACCGTGGTGCAACCAGTCGCCAAGATAGCCATGTTGCCAAGACGATGAGTGCTGCGAACACGAGCCATGGCACGCCATAGGCATAGCCTTTACCCGCGTGTCCAATGTAGCTATTGGTGCTGGCAAACGTCGCAAAAAAAGAAATGCCAATGACCGCTCCACCAAATCGACGCCCCCCCACAAAGTACTCGCCGACGGTGTCGCTAACCTTCAACCCGGCACGCGCATGCACAATCAACAAGGTCGTGTATATCGCAAGCAATAAGACGGCGAACCAGTGTTGCACTACCCAGTCCATACGACCTCTATCGTTCGAAGGAAACGACTTGCAACCGATGCAATCCGCAAAGATCCATGACAGCTAAAACGATGCATAACGCTACAAAAAAACCGTACTAATCGTTATCACGTCCTTTTGAGATATCGCCTCGACGATTAATCAGGCGGTCTGGATCGGCCGCGGGGTTATTGCTAATCGCCTGATCGATCTGCTTGTCGTATTTCGGGTCTAACCGTTCAAGCTTGGACAAATTCGAGAGCCGAACCGAAGGGCGCGAAATGATGCGGTGTGCTTTAGGGAATCCACACGCCTCGCACGCGGTGTGATCGGGCTTGTCGGCAACGGCCCCAAATAACGTCGTGATCTTGCGACAAGCACCGCAGCGGTATTCGTAAACGGGCATCGTTAAATATGCTGGCTCGCGTTAGATACGTGGCCTTTCATGAATTAACAACACGGGCCCCTTCATCGACCAACGCTTGGATCGAACGCTGAAACCGGTCGAACTTTAGCCTTTCGATCGGCGAACGCGCACTAACAATACCTCGTTCCGTGTCGAGGCCACTTAGCGAGGGTCCGACCCCTCTGTTACGCCGCTTGAGGTAATTGGTCCAATCGCGAGCCGGCATATCGATCACCACCTCCACGTCACGCAGCTCGGCCTCATCGATAGTTTCGATGTCCGCTACCGAGAACGCGTCAAACCGCACGCGCCTGATGACTTTCCCGGCCCGAAACGCGATATCGACGTCGGCACTCCCGAGGCTTCGATAGGCCGAGTCTTTGTTTACCCGGTCGCTTGCGGCCTCCAACCAATCTAATGCAGCCATAGCCCGTCCCTTGTTATCCGAACTCTGTTTTGATCCGCGCCGATGCATCGAAAAAGTACTGAAACGTCTGGTTGTATCGAAAGAATAGATCTTCCCGATACTGATCTCCGTGTTTAGACGTTGCTAGACCCTCAGTACGGTCCAGATCCAATGTATTCAAGGTATAGCCAAGGTCCGCGTGCCCGTTCGTCCGGATATTCTCCAGCATGGCTTGCCACTCCAGAGCTCCCATATCCATGTAAAAATCTACTTCATCCAGATCCCGAAGGCTGGCTTTATGCGCGTCGGTGCACTCAAACCCTTCAAACGTTAATACAAATACGTGTTTACCAACTTTGATTCCGGCAACACAGTTGCACTGCCCACCACCACCACCTCGAAACGACTCTTCGTTATTAAAAATATCGCGAACGTCGTCAAACCATTCGACGGAGGGGAATGAGGCCATACCTATGCCTGCGGAGCGTATTGCGCGAGGCGTTCCGGCACTCTACGAGGCACATCCAGCCATCGGCAATACTCGAGATGCGTACTCATAAACGACCGCATCATGTCGTGGTACACATCCATGCCTGTTCGACGAGCACCCTCAATGCTACCGCCGAAAATAATTGCCAACGCTTCGCGAAGCACCGGGTCATTGAAATCTCGGATAAACAATCCGTCACCAATAGCCAATAGCGTTGCAATGACCTGTTTTCGATCCTCGCCGTGCGCGATGGCAAACTTTAGGTGATCTACGCCGTACGTCAGCAGCCGAGCCTTGTCCTGCAGCACATTCTGGTAAATGAAACGCTCCGCCTCATTCGACGCATATTGCTCAAGATACCGAACGATAGTTTGAGCAAATAACCCTCGAACCAACACCAAATACACGACGGCTTCGGTCCAACCCCCACGACTCTCTAGAATCATCCGATTGACCTGACCCGGACCTTCAAGACCCAGGCCACCGCCATTGATCAGAGCTCGTTTACGAAACACCTCGTAATGCCGTGCCGCGTCGAAACCCGCTGTCGCCAGATATTGTTTTACTTCGTGATACCCGTACGCCATCTGGTGTTGCCAACTCGAAATCACTTCGATTTCGACATTTGCGTACTGGGATAATTCGGTGCTGACCTGGCAAATCGCGCGCTCCAATTCTTGAGAAAGCGGTTTGACGGTGTGCCAAGGAACATCGGTCGCAGGCGCCCAGCGCCGCTGGATTGCCTCTTCGTACAGGTCGGCCGCGCTATCGGCCCATACTTCCGCTTTACTTCGAAGCATGTACCCGACAGGCGGCATGCCTTTTCGGCCAACTGCACCACGCGGATTACGGGTTTGATCCGGCCATTCCATGGGAATTTCACCGTATATACCGACGTTCAAACTACCCAACGTCAGACCCTTCTTTCCCGGTTTAACCCTCACGCCCCACTGGCGAGAATTATTCATCCAGTTGAGTTTCGGCTCGGGAATTTCCAGCATCGGGGATTTCGCCGCTTTTCGAACCGCGTCCGCATGCGGCGACTTGACCGCTTTCGCCGCCGCCTTTACTGCTTTTGCCAATTTAAAGGCCTCCCAATATAAGCCGCTTGCGGGAAAAGACCGGCTAGAAACACGCTTGTCTTTCGATGCGTCTAGGCGGCTGCCTGCTCAAGAATTTCGTTGATTCTCGACCGACCATTTTCAAACCGAGCTCCGAAGCCCGCCGAAACAACGCGTTTCTTGTACTCTTGAATCTGCCGCCGTCGCAGCGCCACCAGTTTCTTAAATCCCTCATCAAACTTAGCAACACCACCCCCTAACAGAATCGCCAAAGGTTCTGACGTGATAGGCGCTTGCCCTGCCGGGTTGGCAGATCCGGACAAAATACCGGCTTCAGCTTCGTCCAGATAACAGTTGATTTCCTCATGTCGTTCAGGAGCCGTTTCCGCCATGTAACGCATGTGCATCACACCGTAAGCCACGTGTCGGGCCTCATCTTGTGCGCAAAGTCGGTACATTGCTTTTTCGGCATCGTTGTAGGCCATCAATTCGCCCATACGGAAAATCGTGAGTACCGCCCCCTCACCAGAGATGTGCAGGCGCGCTGACATTTCGGTGAAATCTCGCGATAAGTCGATACTCCCGACAAAGCCCGAGGTCGCCCCCGTTGCCCCCATCAATCCGCCACCATTGGCCATTGCCCGCTTACGAAAAACATCCATATGGCGCGACTCATCCATAACCTGGGCTGTCAGTAACTGGCGTGCCTCGAAAAAGTCGGGCGTCGTCTGCGAAACCCACCGGGCGGGAACGTCGCCGGCAACAAATTCCACTTCCGTAAGAAACGTGGCCATTTGGCACTGAGCTTGCTCAATATCGTCAGGGAGCGGCTCGATCGTGTGCCAAGGAACATCGGTTGCGGAGCTCCACTGGCGCTGGAGCGCCTCTTCATACAAAAAACAAGCGTTATCAAGCCAAATCTCACTTTTGGTACGAACCGCATAGTTACCAATGCGATAAGCGCCCGAGCGCGCCGCCGCACCCCGAGGACGACCCGTTTGATTGTCGCTCTCGTCTGGTACTTGCCCGTACTCGCCCACTTGAATATCGGCGAGCGTAAGTCCGTGTCTACTCTCCTCTGCACGAGTATCCCAGGGACCTGTCTGGTCCATCCAACTTAGATCGAGATCGTCGTTAACCCCAAGATTTTCGGCTTCGCTCATGTAAAGTCCCCAGCCGCTGCCGCGCTAAAAACCGTTACTATAGACGGCTGACGCCGTTTCGCAAGGTCCGCCCCAACGCCGTCATCTGATTGGAGTTTAACCAAGGGTGGGTGGAAAGAGGTATCAACGGATGTATCGCCCAATGTGTCTGGTGATCGCGGCCGCTCTCTGGATAACGGGCCTCGCGTCGGCCGCTGCGATCCCTTCAGACTATCTATCAGACGAACTGCGCACCCGCGTGGAGACGTTAAAGATTGAAGCGTCGAACAGGCCAACGGATCGCATGAACGTCGAAACCCGTCTCGAAACACTTTGGGACTGGATCAACGCGTATGCCTTGTCGGGAGGTTATGTACCCGTCAATGCAACCCAGTTGATTTCACAACTGTCGTCATACCCGTTGCCCTCGACAAACGATCGTTTCGCCGAGTTAGATCGGATGATTCTCGAGTTCACTCTCCGAGATGAAAACCCCCGTGCATTCGGGACCCTCGTCGCCAATCTCGGGCCATTCGAGGCAAGATCTTTCGTCACCATCGAACAAACGTTTACGGTCGGCACCAAGGCCATCGAGGCGGGTGGTGGATTTATGATCGGACGCCACTTCATGCCCAATCACGGCCGATTGCAAGTTACAGAGCCAACAGCCGCCAATTACATTAGCGCTCGCTCGTCCAACCCTCGCGTCGAATTCACCCACGGTACATTCCCACCTGTCTCTTATACACATCTCCGAGCCCACGAGACCGAGGCTGATCTCGTATGCCGTCTTCTGCTTG